>JAHDFT010000031.1:0-3398 GCA_020628015.1 Bacteroidota bacterium | reverse complement strand
ACATTGTGTTCAATGGCTTCGATCAAACCATCGGATGTTAATTTGGCTTTTAAAACATGATGGGTAGGTGGACGGAAAGTATCATTTTGAAATTCCTCTTTTCTAGTAAAAAAGCACTTGACTGGCTTGCCAACTGCCTTAGATAAAACAGCCGCTTGGACAGCATTTGCTGTATGTAAACGCCTACCAAAAGCACCGCCTAGATAGGTTGGTTGAATATCTACTTGTTCTGGTTCAAAACCGAGGCGTTCTGCAACTTCATTTCGGGTAATGCCGATTACCTGCGTAGAAATCATCACCGTAGCCTTATCCTTTTCGACATAAGCAACCGCTCCATTAGGCTCTAACTGAGCATGTGCGCCAATCGGACTGGAATAGGCTGCTACAATAACACCATCTTCCCCATCTTTCAATAAATCTTCTGCAGTTCCTTTGCGCTGGATTTCATAAGGGGTGCCTTGCCCTACTTGAATCATATCCACAATATCTTGGTATTCCCATTTTTTAGGAATATCCCATTGCGCTTCAATTGCTTTTTTGGCATTTTCTGCTGCCATCCTAGAAGTGGCAATCACCCCAACAAAATCAGCCTCCTTAACCACTTTGACTACACCTTCCATTTTTTCTACCTGCTCTGTATTGGCACCTGTATAGGTAGCTCCAATACTCGAAGGACGCACAACGGATGCATAGAGCATATCTGGCATTTGGGCATCTATGCCAAACATAGGTGTGCCAATGACTTTATCTTTTAAATCAATTCTAGGAATAGGTTTGCCGACATATTTATAAGATTTAATGTCTTTCAAAGGGGGCGTATCTGGTACCGTCCATTCCTTCACCTCCTTGACAATCGCTCCAAAAGTTAAGGATTTACCACCACCAGAAATAATGCCTTCCTTGACACTTAAAGTACTTACATCAACGCCTAGTAATTCTGCGGCCTTATTCTTTAACATTTCTCGCATGGTAGCTGCCAATTCTCGTAAGGGCTGCCATAAGCCAGAAATAGAGTTACTACCACCTGTTGAAAATGGGTCAATATTCCCAGTAGAAGTATGGGCATGAACGACATTAATTTGTTCTACATTGACTTCTAATTCATCCGCAGCAATTTGAGCCAATCCAGTAAAGGTACCTTGTCCCATTTCTACTTTAGGAGAATGTAGAATGACTTCATTATTAGCGGTGATTTCAAACCAAATATTTGGAGGGACGCTATTGCTATAGGGTAATTCAGCAGAATTGGCCAAGTCTGCAACATATCTGCGGAAACGATGTCTGCCGAGATAACCAGCTCCTAGCAATACGCCAAAACCTACTGCTGTTCCTAGAAGAAATTTACGTCTGGTGAGTCCTTTTTTACGAGTGGTGCCTGATTTTGCCATAGATTTAGACTTATTTGATGTTTTAGGAATGGAAGGAAGGAAAGGGTAATTTTAGGCATTCGTCTTGCCACCAATTTCTGCTGCTCTATGAATGGCTTTTCGCATTCTATAATAGGTGCCGCATCGACAAATATTGACAATATTATCATCAATGTCTTCATCTGTAGGTTTGGGAATTTTATTGAGTAAAGCGGCTGTAGCCATCATAAAACCAGGTTG
The DNA here is from genome assembly GCA_020628015.1 of Bacteroidota bacterium. GTDB lineage: Bacteria > Bacteroidota > Bacteroidia > Chitinophagales > UBA2359 > JAHDFT01. The sequence goes on along the minus strand of JAHDFT010000031.1, from coordinate 1,791 downwards.
ACAATAGCCACATTGTGGGACAATTTCTTCAATCCAAGCTTGTTGGACAGGATGTAGGTTATTTTCATCTGTAGATAGTCCTTCTATGGTGGTGATTTCTTTTCCTTCTGCAAATTTTGCCGCAAAGGAACAAGAACGAACTGCCTCCCCATCTACATGGATGGTACAAGTTCCACAGGCCGCTTTTCCACAACCAAATTTTGTTCCTTTTAGATCAAGTATATCCCGAATTACCCAAAGTAAAGGTGTTTGACCGTCTACATCGACACTTTTAGTTTCCCCATTGATATTGAATGAAATTTTCATATTATATTTTTTGAATCAATTACTATAGAATACCAATAAAGTCTTAATCTTAGACTTAAACTTAATAACATCTCTATTCTTCTGGAATTTTCGCTCCAGTTTCTACCCATTTTTTAACCGCTTCAATATAGGCTTCTTTAGAAATAGGTGGTTTTTCTCTAGGAACCCCTTCATGATTAAGACCTGGTTCAAAAGCCCAAAGCACTAAAGGGTCTTCTGTAAGGTGTTTAGCAATTTCTTCAATAGAGCGACCACCATTTTTTTCTGTATCGGTCATCGCCAAAGCAATTTCCCGATGACTTAATCCTTCCCAACCCATACTACGAGGAGCCAAATGCCAATGCGGAGCACCTGGAACACCAGAAAAGTCATTGTTTTCTTTTTGGTGACAAGTGCTACATTTCAAGGCTACAGTACCATGACCATCTTCTCCACGTTGCACACCAAAATTGTGTACATGACTATCCTCTCCTTGATGTGGTCGATCTCCTGCTGGGTGACAATTCACACAGCGTTTGTGAGCAACCACTTTCATCATTTCTTGAAACGCTGCTATGGAAGGATCAGGATGAGGAACTGGTGGAGGTGGAGTTGTGACAATATTTGTCTTAACAGGAGCTTTTTTGGCAGTAGCACCATTAAAATTGATGCCAATGCCAAGGAGGAGCAATAGCGCAACAATTGTTATTAAATGTGTTTTTTTCATATAGTGCTTGTATTTGGAGGCTTGAAAATTCAAATGGATAATTAGGTGAGTAATCACTCACGAAGTTAAAAAATCTTTCACTAAAGAACAAAATTTGATATTGATTTTTATTGCTCATTAGGAATAACATTATCGTTTCTAGAACTTGTTATTAGTGATAGAATCGAGGTATAATTCCTCTACCTTTTTCCTTGCCCAAGGCGTTCGACGTAAAAATTTAAGGCTTGATTTAATAGAAGGGTCATATTTAAAACAACGAATATTAATCAGATAGCCTAGTTCTTGCCAACCATAGGTAGCTACTAGGTGTTCTAAAATATCTGCCAATTTAACTCCATGTAATGGGTTGTTTGGCTGTTCATCAGGTTTGTTTTTTTCCTTCATATTTTGGTTTGACTATTCCTTATTATAAACCTAATACCCTTTTGCGCTCTCGCATAAATAGAAAAAGTGGGCAGGTAAAAGCAAAGGCAATTAAAAAAGTAAAGATAAAATAAAACCAGAGATGTTTCATTTTTTGGCGAGAGCCTTCTACCATCATCCAAATCAAAACGGGTGTGGTGCCGATAAAAAAGTCGGTGGTGATCGAGGCGGAGAGTGGGGTTGCCATACCATCGGCTAAATATCTGCCAATAGAGAAGGTTTCGTCTCCATATAGCATGAATTGTAGATTGTAATACCAGGGTACAATAATGCCAGCGATGGCAAATAGGAGGTATACCCACATAAGGATGGTCCAGTTTTTCATAGTTTTACTTGTTTTGTTTTAGGTTATGTTG
>JAHDFT010000516.1 GCA_020628015.1 Bacteroidota bacterium | reverse complement strand
GATGATGCCCTTTCAGGGCGAAAGAAGATATACCCCCAATTATCTTAGAACTAGAATTTTCTTAATTCTTCCTTAATTCCTTAATGTTTCTTCTTTTTGAAATAGCTTGATTAACCACCATTTCTATTGATTTTAGGTTTGTCAAAACTCTAAAACGAACAAAGGTAATATATTTTCCTTTATTCCTAGCAAATATGTGTTAATAATTTATAATTAGTAATTATGAAGTGATAAACACATTGGATATAGTAATATAATAGCGGATAATGTCTAAAGACGAGGTAAAAATTGCTCAATAAACCAAGCATTCAAATTTTTTACGGCTAAAGGAATCTGCCAACGACTAGTATCTCTAACTTCCACATAATTGGCGATGGAGCGAACCGCCATAAAGGGAATTTGATATTGCAAACAGACATAGAAGAAAGCTGCACTTTCCATACTTTCCACATCGCCCTCAAATAAATCCATCAATTGTCGAATAGTTTGTTGATTACCCGTAACTTTGTTGACCGTTAGCCCCCTAACTTGCCTTAATGGTGGATGATCAAATATAATTGATAGGGCAGTTTGAGGATTGTCCAAAATACCATTAGTAAAGGGAAATTGCTGGGCATCAAAAAAAGGCATATTTTTGATCGGAATAAAATTATTGTCATCTTCTGCGCCCAAATCCGCTATTTCTTCAGCAACGATTTCTACCATTGTGCCTAGGGGAATAGTAGCATCAAAACTGCCTGCAATTCCTAGGTTTAAGGCAAGGTCAAAACGTTCTTTTGCCAAAAGCTTTGTAAGCTGGAAAGTCGTGGACATAATCCCTGCACCAGTAATCAATATAGTGATTTCTGATTGATTATAAGCAAAAGAAGATATAGGATTTGGAATTATATTTTTTGAACTTATTGTTGTAAGTAATGGTTCTAACTCTAGGGTTGTTGCTGCGACGATTAAAATTTTCATTTTCATGATTTATTTGACAAGACGAGAAAGATTTAGTGCTGCTCATAAATTGTATCAAGCAGAATGGTCAGCGGCTAAAAATAAGGAGATTTTTGGAAAATGTGCAAATGCTAATTTTCATGGACATAATTATGAAATGTTTGTTACTGTAAAAGGAAGGGTAGATCCTCAAACAGGTTTTGTCATCAATGCGAAAGAATTAAGCAGCTTAATTAAACGTTTGATCGTTGATAAATTGGATCACAGCAATTTGAACGAGGATGTAGATTTTATGAAAGGCATTCTACCATCTACAGAGAACTTAGTCAAAGCAATTTGGGTAGAACTTGCTAGTCAACTTACCAATTGTCAATTGCATTGTATTAAGATAGTAGAAACAGAAAATATATATGTAGAGTATTATGGAGAATAAATAAATAGGAAATATAGAAGGGAGGAATAATTGACAGAAGTACTTTTGGCCTTGATTTTGAAGGTAGTAAAAACAATGAAGGAAGTGTGCAAGTATATATATTATTGATTTATTGTGAAAATCAGAAATCTTAGTTATTATTTTTACTATATTGCGTTCGAAATCAAAAATCATCTTGGGAATTGTAAGGAACAGTCAAAAAATAATTGTACCATTTTGATTGCTAAATTTACCCCTATACTGCGTTAAAAAGCCTCGCCGATGCCCTGCATTGCCTACGTTTTTTGCCTTGTCTAGGGTCAAATTTCCCTAATCAAAATCGGGAACTTATTTTTCACTCGTTCCTAGTAGTATAGATAGAATCAATTATTTTTTGTAATAATTTAAAGATGTAGAAGGCTGTTTATATTGTTTATATCTCTTTAAAAAGATATGCATTAGTCAAGTTATTTCAAAATATTTGAATCTTACAATAATACTCCTTATCATTGTACCTTTGTGCAGAAATGTAAGATTTGTGTAATAAAATCAGATTACAATTTATCCATTTTGAGATTAAATATTATAAGACTACATTTGTATCCTTGCGAATAAGAGAATGTGCCCACAAATGCAATGACTAATTCAAATAGGAGATCAAGATATATTGAATTTAACGGTTATTTATTTATAAGTTTTTAACAAATAAAAGGGTTTACAGTTATGAAGGCGTATATTTTTCCGGGACAGGGTTCTCAAAATGTTGGTATGGGAACTCAGTTGAAAGAAATCTCGGAAACCGCAGGCGAGTTTTTGGAGATGGCTGATGATATTCTAGGGTATAAGTTAAGTGATTATTTAATTCATGGTACCAGAGAGGAACTAAAGCAAACCAAAATTACTCAACCAGCAGTTTTTGCTTATTCGGTGATTAAAGCACGAATATCTAGGGATTTTAAGCCAGATATGGTGGCAGGACATTCATTGGGTGAATTTGCTGCCTTAGCAGCAGTAAGAGCAATTACTTATGCTGATGGTTTGAGACTTGTGCAATTAAGAGCTAACCTAATGCAAGAACTCTGCGAGAAAGTTCCTTCGGGAATGGCAGCAGTATTAGGTTTGGATGATGCGGTTACTGAGAGTGTTTGCAATGCTATAGATGAAATCGTTGTAGCTGCCAATTACAATTGTCCTGGGCAATTAGTGATTTCTGGTACAAACGAAGGACTAGCTGAAGCAGCGATTAGGCTTAAAGAAGCAGGAGCGAGAACAGTGCTACCTCTTAAAAATGTAGGTGGGGCGTTTCATTCTCCTGTAATGGAGCCAGCTAGTATCAAATTAGCGGAAGCAATTGAAAAAATTAGAATCAGAAAGCCAAGCGTTCCAATTTATCAGAATGTAACGGCTAGACCATCTACCGATCCAGAAGAGATTAGAGAAAATTTAATCCAGCATTTAACCTCACCTGTCAGATGGACAGAAACCATCGAAAATATGGTGATGGATGAAGCTAGAGTATTTATCGAAGTGGGAGCTAGACCTGTATTGGCTTCTATGGTGAAAAGAATCAACAAGCGGTTTACCCCGCTTTGTCTTTGACCCGCCCACATTAATCCTTCGTAGAGAAATTGAAGGTAGATAAGAAATGATTAGAAAAGGCGAATATCGTAAGGTATTCGCCTTTTTTGGTGTAATATGCTTGGTAGTCAATCTATAATAGCTATTTTTTTAAGATAAGAGTAGTTTGTTTTTGCCTTTTAGATGATTTTTTAACATTAGGTTTTTAAGAAAAAA
>JAHDFT010000515.1 GCA_020628015.1 Bacteroidota bacterium | reverse complement strand
CTATACTTCGTTAAAAAGCCTCGCTGCGGCACTACATCGCCTACGTTTTTTGCCTTGTCTAGTGATAAATTTCCCTAACCAAAATTTGCACACTTATTTTTCACTCGTTCCTTAAGAAAAAAGTGGAAAATAAATTTATAAAACTGTTAAACTTAGTTAACAAAATACAACTACTACTTACCAATATATTTACCTGTCTTATAATCAGATAATAAGTAAACCCCAAGCTTCTTTTTTAGCTTTAAACATCTATCCAACTAGGTAGTTAAAGTTATGAGACTTCAATAATTGCTGATTTGAAAATACAATGACGCAACCTTAGCAGCGTTATAAATAGTCTTTTATTAGTAGTTATGCTATAATTATATAGCTCACAAGACTACTGAACTGCTATTTGCGCTCTACATTAGTAATTATGTAATATTAATAGGGGTATAATTGGGATTTGTCCTCCTATATTGAAAAACGAAAAGTATCAATCTTTTAGCTATTTTATTGAAATGGTCTCCTGAACTTGACAGGTCGCCCCGATGGAGCTTATAAGTCTACCTCATTTACTTTCTACAAACAGTCTGGCTCCTACGGAGCTATAAATATTAGCTCCGTAGGAGCCAAACTGTTTGTAGAAAAAACAAAAACAATAGCTAAAAGCTCCATCGGAGCGACCTGTCAAGTTGTAAGTAATTCAATATTGTCAAGAACTTACTAGAAAACATTTAAAAGAGGGACAAATCCCAATTATGTCCTAATTAACAGCTACTCATTCCAAAAAACCATTACCATTTTGTCCAACTGTCGGTTAACTGATTTTCCCTGCAAAGGTGTCCTATGATCTATCTTAGAGTCCTAAAAACACAAAATATTCAATAAATTTTAGTTTCCAATACCAAACATTCTCGTTAAACTGTATTTTTGTAATATCAATCAGTTTCCCTATATTTAAAAATATCTTATTCTAAAATAACCATATATACCATGATGAGAAAATTCTTTCTTATAGCAATACTTTGTGCTTTCTTTTTAGGAATCAATCCTACTGCTGAAGCCCAAAAATTAGCTTATGTAGATACTGAATATGTACTTCAAAGAATGCCTGATTATTCAAAGGCACAAACACAGTTAGATCAAACTGTGGAAAGCTGGAGACGAGAAATAGAACAACGTTTCAAAGAAATCGACCGTTTGTATAAACAATTCCAAGCCGAACAAGTCCTATTATCTGACAAAGAACGTGTGGAAAGAGAAGAGGCAATCGTGGCAAAAGAAAAGGATGCTAGAGCTTTACAAAGAAAGCGATTTGGCGATAATGGTGATCTGTTCTTGAAAAGACAAGAATTGGTCAAACCAATACAGCAACAAGTCTATCAAGCACTAGAAAAAACGGCTAAAAAGAAAGGGATTGACATCGTATTAGATAAATCAAGTGGCGTTTCGATTCTCTATGGTAATCCAGATTTCGATTTGACCAATGATTTGATGAAAGAATTAGGTTTAAGTGATAACTAATCCTCGTTCCCTATAGACTCCATTCGTTTTTTGAAAAATAATTATTTCATTATACAACTTAGAATCATGATGAAAAGCATTAAATTGGTAATCATCGCTTGTTTGATCATGTTTGCAGGTACCGTTTCTGCCCAATCCAAAGTTGGACATATCAATAGTGCGGAATTACTAAGCCTTATGCCAGAAGCTAAGGCAGCGGAAACCAACCTTGAGAACTATACGAAACAACTAGACAACCAGTACAAAGGAATGGTAGAAAGATTCCAATCGGAATACCAAAGTACCCAGAAGCAAATACAAGAGGGACTATTAACACCTGTACAAGTAGCTGAAAAAGAAAAATATTTTGGTACTGAACAGGAAAAAATAGGTCGATTTGAACTGGAAGCACAACAAAAAATTGCCAAGAAAAGAGAAGAATTACTTGGACCAATTTTGAAAAGAGCGCAAACGGCAATTGAAAATGTAGCACAAGAAGGTGGTTATACTTATATTTTTGACACCAGCATGGGCTCTATTCTTTTTGCTGTGCCTTCTGATGATATTATGGGTTCGGTTAAATCAAAGCTAGGCATGTAGTAGTGTAGTGCTAATAACACTTCTTGTTTCCTGCATTTTTATTATTAATCAAATAACAATAGCTAATCATGTTAAAATATCTTTCATTACTTTTTTGTTGTCTAGTATTATTGACAGCAAATGTTGATGTGCAAGCACAAAGTAAAATTGGACACATTAATAGTGCAGAATTACTAAGTCTTATGCCTTCTGCAAAATCTGCCGAAAGTTCATTGACCACTTTTGCCAAGCAAAAAGAAAATCAATTGCAAAGTGAACTACAAGCTTTACAAAATGAAGCAAATACTTTTGTACAACAGGTGAATGCAGGTGGTGTAACGCCTGCACAACAGGCAGAAAAACAAAAATATTTCCAAGATAAAGAAATGAAATTGGCACAAAAAGAGCAACAATATCAACAAGAAATTGCTCAAAAGCGAGAGTCTTTATTGGCTCCAGTCTTACAAAAAGCACAGAATGCCATTGAGAGTGTAGCCGCAGAGAATGGATATAATTTTATCATTGACACTAGTATGGGTTCTGTACTTTTTGCCGATCCTTCTAATGATTTGATGTCTCAAGTCAAAGCAAAGTTGGGCATATAAAATAGTATAAGCTCGATATAATACACCAAAAATCCCCTTTAGAATAGTTTTATTCTAAAGGGGATTTTTTTATTGGGAAATATGGTTTTTAAAATTTTGACGAAAAAAGCATGTCTTTTTCTACTTTTTAACATTAAGAGAAATAAACCTTAATTATCTTAAAGCTTCCTTAATTTCTTAATGTTTCCTCTTTTTGCGATAGCTTGATTAACTACAATCTCTATTGATTTTAGGTTTATCAAAACTCTAAATGGATTATCTTATCTCAATTAATAGATGTAGTATTCGCATATAACCAACAACACATAACGCATTAAAGTAATTCACAAATCGTTAGTAATCAAAATTCATATCTCCATATTTTGGAAAAAATGGCATAAAAAATGCATTTATAATGCCGTCAACAAAAATTGTGTTACAAATTTAAGCCTATTGAGATGTAAGCTCCTCGTTTTGATAAAAATGGAGGAGCTTTTTTTATGTTTAGT
>JAHDFT010000514.1 GCA_020628015.1 Bacteroidota bacterium | reverse complement strand
AATAAAAAAGGAATTCCCTATCTTTACCCTATTATGAGCAAAGAATTAATCAATGAAGATTATAAAAACTATTTAAAAGATTGGAAAACAAAAATTCATCAGGCACAAAATAAAGTAGCATTTACCATAAATGCACAATTACTCGAACTTTATTGGGAGTTGGGGAGAGAACTGTCTTTGCGTCAGCAAAATGCCGATTGGGGGAGTAAATACGTAGAGATTACAGCTAAAGAACTTCGAGCAGCGTTCCCTCAAATAAAGGGGTTTTCAAGGCGGAATTTATATGCGATGAGACAGTGGTACCAATTTTATTCGCAAGAAAGTCAATTTGTGCCACACCGTGTGGCACAAATTCCGTGGGGGCATAATCGTTTAATTTTAGCAAAGGTAAAAGACTTGGCAGAAGCCAAGTTTTATATAGAAGAAGTGCTAAAAAATGGCTGGGATCGGGATACATTAGAAATACAGTTGGACAATAAACTATATCACAAAATAGGTCAATCCATCACCAACTTTGATGCAACTCTCCCTGAACATCAATCCAAACTAGCAAAAGAGACCTTAAAAGATCCTTATAATTTCGACTTCTTAGGACTAGAAAATGATGCTTTAGAAAGAGCTGTCGAAGATGAATTGGTCAAAAATATAACAAAATTTTTGTTGGAATTAGGTAAAGGTTTTGCTTTTATGGGCAGACAATTTAAAATAGAAATAAGCGAGACAGATTATTTTATAGATTTATTATTCTATCATGTAGAACTAAAATGTTATGTTGTGATAGAGTTAAAAGCAGGCAAATTTAAACCAGAATATGCAGGTAAATTGAATTTCTATTTATCAGCAGTTGATACACAAGTAAAAAGCCCAGAAGATAATCCAAGTATTGGCATATTACTTTGTAAAAAGAAAGACAAAATAGAAGTAGAGTATGCATTACGTGATCTAAATAAGCCTATGGGTGTTAGTGAATATAGATTAACGGAGGTTATTCCTGATGAAATCAAAACTAAACTTCCTTCTGTAAAGGAATTAGAAAATAAATTAAGTGATATGGAAGATCAGTAATGAAAGGAACAGTAAAAAATAACCTCCACAAACGTCATCACTACCACAACATCACCTTCCGACTTGTAGTTTTCCCATCCTTCCCCTCCAAAACCACCAAATGAAGCCCTTTAGCAAAGGAAGCTGTTGGTATTGCTACTCTATTTTCTTGCGCCAAAGTTTGACTATACAGTTGCCGTCCCTGCAAATCATACAAGGTCAATTGCTGATATTGTTCGGCTGTTTCTATCTGCAAATAATCTCCCATTTGATAAATAGAAAGGTCTACTAGTTCCTCCTCTTCTGTGGCAAGGGGATTTCTAGTAATTTCTCCTTGTATCGAACATGCCCTATCCCCTTCCAAATAAAGATTTAACTCTGTTGCTGTGGGGCTTATATCAGTAATATTAATAGGTAAATCCGCTAAAGAAAATGGTCCATAGATTGTGTCTTCAATATCGACTATAAACGCATCAACATCATTATTAAAAGCCAATACATCTATTTCTAAGCTATTAGCGGCATCATCAAAAACAAGCTCCAAACTATCCAAATAGCAAGCCTCCTCTTTAACAAATACTGTTTGTGTAAAAACCCAAGGCTCTACATCTGCTCTAAAATGATTGGTTTCGATTTTACAGGTGATGTTTATAGGGTTATCCCATAAATCAGCAGGAACTTCTGAGGGGACAAAATACCCATCTACTATTCCTGGTCCTTCAAAAGTCGTTTTGAAGGCACTACCTGGTTTTTGAAGCAATACTGCGGAATCTGCTATGGTATACCTTTGCTTTATTGGAAAGCAAGCAGCATTATAATGTTGAGTTCCTTTAGTATAAGCCAATAAATCCCAACTTCTAAAGTCTCCATAATCTTTATTATCAAAGCTGGTATGAATCAAACCAAGACCCGAATGAAACACCTGATTATCATCATCATAACCATTATATTCACTTTCACAAGGTCTAATAAGATAATTGTAATTTTCCACATCTAATACAACAAAGCGTCCCAAACAAGTATAATTAAACTGCACAACTGGCTCTGAACCATCAAAAGAAAAGTCAGCTTGTTCTACTTTCATTTCCAATAAATTGGGGCCATCCCCATACAAACTTTCACAAGCTCCATTTTGCAAATCTAATTGATACACCCCGTGTTGCACCCAACTATTAAAAATAGTCCCCCATGCAATCCGTTTCCCAGTACGCTCATATAATGTATCAATATAATAATAGCTCCCATACGATCCGTAAACTTGTATAATCGTTTGGCGATCAAAAAAATAAGATACCGCATGCCCCATAAAGTTGACCTCTGTAATAGAATCTCGATAATAATGCATGGTTTCAGCTCCTGAAATAAAATTGGCATCTGTTTCAATACTATACAATACATCACCTACCTCATAAGGACTAAAATCAGCAAATGTCCAACCTGCTTTCCCTATGGTATCATTTTGTGTATTGATATAACCAGTTATTTTAGCTTTGGTATATGGCTGGTCTAGCAATTCAGGAAAGGGTAAAAACTCAGTCAAACCATTGTTTTTACTTAAAATATAGCTAAAATCATCAAAATCACTATTCGTCAAATTCCCATTTTGATAAGCAGCCAATCTAAATACTTTTATACTATCTTCAAATCCTAGTATCACCTCCTTTCTTTCTGCTACACATTCCATATACAAACTATCAAAAGTGCTATATTTTTCTGAAGCAATAAAAAAGCCTGTGCCTTCTTTTAGGTTAGGATCAAATACTTTTTTTCCCTCGAAATAATAAGCTCCATTCCATTCACTAAATGGTTTGGATAAATGGATAAACGGTAATGCCTCATCTTCAAAACGATCTAACCAATTTGTGGAACCGTAAATACTAGTATCCAAACAGGAAAAGGAACTCCCTGTAGCTGGATCAGTTGCGATTAATTTATCATTAAGATATTTGAGGTGAAAATAATGGTGTAAACTATCGCCAACTTGCCGTACAGAATCTGCATAATAACTTGAAATAGAATAATGCTCCTCATTGCTAAACTCAAACCAGCTTGGCTGATTGTGTGGAAAAGGAGTCCAGTTTTCAGCAAATAAAGAGCAAGTAAAGCAAAACAGAAATGTAAAGTTTAAGAGTGATTTCATGGTGTGTTTTTTGTTTC
>JAHDFT010000513.1 GCA_020628015.1 Bacteroidota bacterium | reverse complement strand
CTTATCGACTCCTTAAAAGCAGATGACCTATTGATAATTACAGCCGATCATGGTAATGACCCATCTGCCCCTGGCTCCGACCACACCAGAGAATATATTCCCATTCTCAATTATGGTGTCTCCTTAAAAGGCAGAAAAAATCTTGGCACTAGACATTCCTTTGCTGATATAGCTGCCACCGTCGCTGAAGCATTAGCTGTCGATTTTGAATCTAAAGGCAGCAGTTATTTTAAAGATTTGGTGGCTTAGAGATTCCTATCAAATATTCTTTTCCTCCTCTCCTCCTTTTTCTCACTAATTCTTTAAAACCTCAACAAGCAGCAATGAAATGGTAGACCTAATTAAAAAGAAAAAAAACGGGCAAGCACTTTCCAAAGAAGAGTACACAACAATTATACAAGATTTTGTAAAAGGAGCCATTCCAGATTATCAAATGGCAGCTTTTTTAATGGCTGTATATTTTCAAGGGATGGACAGTCAAGAAACAGCGATTTTGACTGAAGCCATGATGCATTCTGGAGAGTTAATTGACCTTTCTGAAATTGAAGGCATTAAAGTAGATAAGCATAGTACTGGTGGTGTTGGAGATAAAACTTCTATTATCCTTGCGCCATTGGTTGCTGCTGCTGGGGTACCTGTTGCGAAAATGTCTGGTAGAGGCTTGGGACATACAGGCGGTACACTAGATAAGTTAGAGTCTATAAAAGGTTTTTCTATTAATTTATCTCGCAAAGCATTTATTGAACAAGTCAAACAACATTCCATCGCTATTTGTGGGCAAAATGCTACCTTAGTACCAGCAGATAAAATGCTTTATGCACTACGAGATGTTACTGCGACAGTAGATAATATTTCCCTGATTTCTTCTAGCATTATGAGCAAGAAACTGGCTTGTGGCGCAGATGCAATGGTTATTGATATAAAACTTGGCTCTGGTGCTTATATGAAAACAGTAGCAGCAGCAGAAGATTTGGCTAAGGTAATGATTGAGACTGGCCGAAATATGAATCGAAAAGTAGTTGTGGTCATTTCTAATATGGATCAACCCCTAGGCTGTTATGTAGGCAATGCTTTGGAAATTAAAGAAGCGATTGATACTTTGCAGGGTAAAGGACCTAAAGATTTAACCGATCTTTGTTTAACCCTTGGTGCTTATATGCTTGTATTAGGCGAAAAAGCTCCTGATTATGACACAGCCATTCAGACTCTAAAAGAGCTGATTGACTCAGGAAAGGCTTTCCAAAAGTTCAAGGAATTTGTACAATTACAAGGAGGAACTATAGGAGTAGTTGAACAAACAGAACTTTTGCCACAAAGTGCCTTTTCACAAGATTTAATCAGCCCTAAAACGGGCTATATCCATCATTTAGATGCTTTGGCGGTTGGTTTAGCCTCTATGAAGTTGGGTGCAGGTAGGGAAACCAAGGAGAGTGAAATCGACTATGGTGCAGGCATTATTTTAAAAAAGAAAGTGGGCGATTATATAGAAAAAGGAGAAACTTTAGCTATCTTATATAGTAGTGAAAAATCCAATTTTGATAAAGCGCAGCAACTTTTGGATAAAGCTTACCAAATTGAGCCGACACCAGCAGCAATAATGCCTTTGGTCATTAAAATTATTGAAAACTAAATGAATATGAGCAATACAATAACTGAATTAGATCAGCAAACTATGGATCATCAAACAACACATCAACGCAATGACGGTATCCCTTTCGATTCCGACCTATTTAGTGCCATTAATATCAATCGAAGTGCAGTTGAACGACGAGCTGCAACGATGGGTAAAAGGCGATCTATTAAAAAGCAATGGCAGGCAGCTTGGTTATTAAAAGCCATTAGCTGTATTGATTTAACCACCTTAGCTGGGGATGATACGCCAAGTAATGTCACTCGACTGTGTGCCAAAGCAAAATCGCCTGTAAGAAAGGATTTGCTAGAAGCTTTAGAAATGACCGATGTAGGGCTTCAAGTAGGGGCAGTTTGTGTTTATCACAATTTTGTTCCTCATGCAGTAAAGCTACTAGAAGGTAGTAATATGCCTGTAGCTGCCGTTTCAACAGGTTTTCCAGCAGGAAATATTGGCTTGGAGGAGAAAATCAAGCAAATTGAGTTATCTGTAGCGGCTGGTGCAATGGAAATTGATATTGTGATTAGTAGAGATTTGGTTTTACAATCTAAGTGGAAAGAACTTTATGAGGAAGTCGCTGCTTACCGTAAAGCCTGTGGTCCTGCTCATATGAAAACGATTCTAGCAACAGGGGAAATTCCAACTTATACAAAGGTGGCTAAAGCGAGTTGGGTTAGTATGATGGCTGGTTCGGATTTTATTAAAACAAGTACGGGTAAAGAGCCTGTAAATGCAACGATTCCAGTAAGTTTGGTGATGATTAGAGCGATTCGGGCTTATCAACAATTGACGGGTTATAAAGTCGGTTTTAAGCCTGCTGGTGGTATCCGCAAGGCTAAACAAGCCTTAACTTGGTTGATTTTAATGAAGGAGGAATTGGGGAATGATTGGTTAGAACCCGATTTATTTAGATTTGGGGCTAGTAGTTTACTAGGTGATATTGAAAGACAATTGGAACACTTTGTGACGGGAAGATATTCGGCTTCTTTTAGACATCCTATGGGATAATTTTCACACTCTAAACTCAATTTCAACTCCCTTGTAGTTAACAATCTCAAAGTGTTTCCGCTTATAAAAAAGAAAAAAATGAAAGTAAAAGAAATATACGAAACAATGGTTTATGGACCTGCGCCCGAAAGTGCCAATGCTGCTAATGAATTTTTAGATGCTCATGATCGCAGTTTTCAATTATATATTAATGGAGAATGGAAGGCTCCCAATAATGATGTTTACTTCGATAGCATCAACCCAGCCACCAAGGAGCATCTTGCCAAATTAGCTGAGGCAGATGAACAAGATGTGAATGAAGCGGTTACGGCTGCTAAAGAAGCCCTTCCTCAATGGGCTGGATTGACTGGACATCAACGAGCGAGGTATTTATATGCCATTGCCCGACAAATTCAAAAGCATTCTCGGTTATTTGCTGTTCTAGAATCTATGGATAATGGCAAGCCAATTCGAGAAACTAGAGATATTGATATTCCACTAGTAGCTAGACATTTTTACCATCATGCAGGATGGGCGCAACTCAGAGATACAGAACTAAAAGATTATCAAGAAATAGGGGTGATTGGTCAAATCATTCCTTGGAATTTCCC
>JAHDFT010000512.1 GCA_020628015.1 Bacteroidota bacterium | reverse complement strand
TTTCTGATGGGGTAATATTATCTAAGCAATATTTGACCGTAATTAATACAGAATCTTGAAAAATACTACGAGTATTCCAATCGGTAATGGTGAGGCGGATATAACCTGTTTCGTCAGGAGTAAACTGTGGAGTCCAGCTTGTTGGATTATCTATAACATAATCCGTAGGTTCCCAAAATACCTCCGCATCCTCTAATGGTTGATTATTGTCCCCTAATGTAATCGTATCCCCTAAGCAAACCGTTTGAGGGCTACCTGCGTTGATTGCATATTCCAATAAACCTCTTTTTAATAAAAGTTGCTCTAAAGTAGCCCGATTTTCTCCTGCATTCATTACATTATCCATAGTCAACAAAGCTTGGGCAGCCGTTCCCATATCTGTACTAGAGGTATATTGATAAAGCGCACCAATCACCAACATATCCGTCGTTTCTCGACCCAATTCTCCCCAAATATCCATCAAGGAAGAAGACCAAATCTCACAATCTGCATACTTATTACCATTAATATCAGTTGGGTACCTTTTAGAACTATTCGCATTACGCTCATGTCCCAAATTAGCTGCATCCCAATTGAAAATAATATCCCAGCCAAAATCAGGATTCAAAGAACGAGAATAAGAGGCAGCCAGATAATCACCAAAACCCTCATCTATAGCACTTCTTTCATTATTAAAGGAGACATTATTATTGGCAAAATGAGATATGGCATGACCATACTCATGAATAATCACATCTGCATCCTCCCCATCATCTACATTACCAGGACCAAATAAAATCGTACTCGGATTTCCAGGTTGAAAAACCGAATTGTCATCTCCTAGAGAAGTTGTCGCATGAGCATCAGATAAAATGCCTTCTTTTAATTGAGAAAAATCATGCGGTAAGGCTTGTATATAATTTTGAATTTCATTGATATGATAATACACATTGACCGCCTCAAAATCATATTCCGAGCGATTATATTTGAAAACAGGTTGAGATTCAATAGTTGGCGCATAATGAGGCGCACGCAGATTGGTCATTTCAATATATTCACTCTTCAACTCATATTCGCCATTAGAAAAGGTCACATCTATTTCCACCTCTTGCAATTGACTATTTAGGGCTGCATTGGTATCATCATTATCATCTATAAAATCACCACCATATCGCTGATTAGCAGAGGTCAAAGGATTGGGATTAAAAACCCATGCAGTCGCTTTAGCTCTTTGATTTTCAGTTGTTGTTGCTGTTTGAGGAGGAGCTGCTGTAAAATCAATCATTTCAGGGTGATGAACTGTACATTGATGTGTTGTGCCATTTATATTGTGTGTACTTGGCTTACAATGTAGATGACGACTTTTTTGGTAAAGCAATACCCCATTATAATCTACAATATAATTGGATTCATCACCCGTTTGTGTATTGCCACCCATAAAATAAATACCTAAGACAGGCTCTGTTTCTGTCTCAAAAAAGAACATTTGTTGTGCTGTTTCTTGTACCTGTAAAGGCGTTTCAGCTATAAACTCATGAATCACCACTTTAGGAGCCTTTTGTCTTTTCTTTTCTTTTTGAGTATTTAATACTGTTTCCAAAGCCTTGACATTATAACTATTTTCAAAAACAGAAATGACAATCCCATCCGAAGCCATATTTAGCTTGATTTCTGTGCCATAAATGGGAATGTTTCTGTAGTATTGTTGATAGGTAAAATGCTCCCCATAAAAGCTCGATTGACGATGCAAAAGCTCTAGGCTAACCCCTTCTGCTCGAAGATTGGGGATGAGGGTGGTGAGATAAGCAATAATCGTAGGCTCCGAGCAATAGCTACCTAAAGACACATTAGGGAAATGTGCTTTTGCATTGCGATCGTCAAAACGGACGATGGACTGCGCTGATACTGTAGAAGCCATCAAGCAGAATAGACCAGTGAATAATAAGAATCTTATTATGTATAGATGTTTGTAGTTCATAGATGAAATGGTTTAGGATGGCTGGCAATACCTTATTTTATTAAAAGTCGTTCTTTACTTGGATTTGGTTGCTTGTTTCTAGTCGCTTATTAGCTTTCTTTCACATCAATATCAACCTTTTCCAAAGCGGTGACAATGCGCTCTGCATGACCAAGCCGTACTTCAATATCTAATTTACAACAGTCTTCATAATATTGTTTTAATATTTGAATATTTTCTTTTTTTATCAATTTCATGACGACGTTCATACGTGGGTAATCAAAAGATAAGGTATAATAATTCATCACCTGTTTCTCGATCAATTCCCCATTATCAAAAGCAGCTCTTGTAGAGGTTTTATAGGCATTAATTAAGCCTGGAACACCCAATTTAGTGCCACCAAAATAACGAACAACAATCACCATAATATTAGACAAATTTTTGGAGTCAATTTGTCCCAGAATAGGCAAACCAGCCGATCCTGAAGGCTCTCCATCGTCATTAGCCCGATAATTTTTCCTTTTATCCATGCCAATACGATAAGCATAACAATGATGCCTAGCCTTCGGATGCAACTTTTTAATACTTTCCAAAAAGGCCTTGACTTCCTCGAGCTGATAGACCGCCTTGGCATAAGCAATAAATTTGCTGCCTTTTTCTCGGTAATCTCCCTCGCTTTCTTGGGCGAGTGTACGATAAGTATCTTCGGTCATGGATTGGATTGATGGTTTTAGGAAGATGGTGATTTAATGTAAGTATCTCCCATTAAAATAAATTGCCCTGCAATGTCATCTCCTAATTGGACGATATTGGGCATAGTGCCGATCAATTCAAAGCCCCATTTTTCGACTAGGCTTTTACTACGCAAATTGACATCAAGCATAATGGCCAATAAATAACGCAAGGATTTTTTCCTTGCCAATTGAATCGCATTATCCAATATCATATCTCCCAAGCCTTTACCTCGATGTGCTTTAGCCAAATAAAAAGACAATTCGGCAACCTGTCTTAAAGCTGCACGACCTCTGCGCCAAGGAGAAAAGTAAAAATAACCCATTACCTGATCATCTGCTGTAGTCAATACATAAATACCATATGGATCACTATTGGTGATTTGAAACCAATTTTCCTTTTCTGTTACCTCAAAAGTATCCAAATCAGCAGTATAACCGCCTTCTATAATGGCTTCATTATAAATTTCGACAATCGTAGGTAAATCTGTTGGAATGGCTCTTCTAATTTGTATCGACATATTTGTTATTAATAGTAGTTGGTTAGGGATTGTAAATTGGACTGTAATT
>JAHDFT010000511.1 GCA_020628015.1 Bacteroidota bacterium | reverse complement strand
CCAATCATATCACCCAAACCACCTAGCATACTCCCCTCTCCTTTGCTACTACCCAATCCATAATTCTTCGCTGCCGCCATCACCTTATCCGCCAAACGACTAAATGGCAAGGACTGTACCCACACTCTTCCTGGCCCTTGTAAGCGAGCATAAAAGACTCCTTCTCCACCAAAGACCATATTTTTGATTCCACCAATCATTTCAATATCATAATTTACATCTTGCGTAAAAGCCACCAAGCAACCCGTATCAATGCGAAGTACCTCACCAGGAGCCAAATCTCTAACATGAATGCTTCCACCAGCGTGCATAAAAGCCATACCATCTCCTTCGATCTTTTGCATAATAAAACCTTCTCCACCAAAAAAACCTCTTCCTAGCTTTTTAGAAAACTCGATACCCACAGCAGCACCCTTAGCCGCACAAAGGAAAGCATCTTTTTGGCAAACGATTTTACCACCCATTTCCGATAAATCCACAGGAATAATTTTACCAGGATAAGGCGCAGCAAAATAGACCTTCTTTTTGCCTTGTCCACCATGCGTAAAAGCGGTCATAAACAAGCTCTCTCCAGTAACCAAGCGTTTTCCCGCAGAAAAAATCTTCCCCCAGATACCTTTTTGCTCTTCTTGGTGGCTACCATCACCAAAAATGGTGGTCAACTCAATATCCTCATCCATCATCATAAAGCTCCCTGCCTCCGAAACAACCGTTTCCATTGGGTCTAGTTCTATTTCTACATATTGCATTTCTGATCCGTGAATAACGTAATCAATTTCATGTGCATTCATGGTTTTTTAGTTTTTTTTTAAAGAGGACTACCCATCAAAATTTTCCATCAATTGGTTGAAATACAGCAAATCTTCATCTCCAATGGGTTTTTCTTCAAATGTATGATAAAAATGATAAATTCTTTCAATTATTTCCTGAGAAACGCCTGATTTCCCAGCCAATTTTTTATAAAACTGCTCATCTTTTAAATGAGTAGCTAAATGATAGCGACTTCTTACAGTCTCCTCAAAATATTGCATTTTTTTCTGGATAATGTCTTTATGATCACCATGATTCAAATAAAGCATACCAATGGTTTGAGCAAAATCCAAAGTCGTATTTTGAACAGGACGAATGATGGGGATGGCTCTTTGACGGCGTTTAGCCTCAAAAAGGAAAAAGAGCAATATCCCTGCTAGGCTCAAATACAATGCCCAAGTCAAAGCCTTACTTTTCAATAATTGACTAAACATGCTATTATTCGTCTCTCGCTCCTGATATTCTTTCATGTCTTCTGGATCATAGTAAGACATTGGATTCTTCACCTTGTAAAATTCATCCCAATACACCGTATAATTCGCAGGAATATGAGAAAAGACTTTGGCGATATATTCGTCATTAGGTTGATCTAAGATTTGATAATTAGAAAAAGCTTGAGGGACAGAATGATAATACACCCAGCCTTTACCCAAAGGAAAACGAATAAAATTAACCTTCCCATTTTCTTGTTGCCCTAATGTATCTACATTCAAAGTATTTTTGACACCAATATTCGACACATGATACTTGGTTTGAAACAAATAGGCACTATCTATTTTTAATTGAGTATTGGTGAAGTAAAAACGAGTATTGTATTTTTCTGTTTTTTTATCATACTTGGTGATATTATACTCTGAAATAATGCCCCATTTCTCTGTCAATTTATAATTCAAATGTTCAACAATCATAAACAGCATATTCCCCTCTTCCACATATTTTTGGAGCATTTTCATATCCTTTTGACTAGGATAAAAGGACTGATTTAAAATAATATAACAAGAATTAGGAGTCGTATTAAGGCTATCACCTAAGCCAACTAAATGATCAGAAATCCGATCATCAATAGGAACAATCGCTTTATCGAATAGATTTGGTAAGGCATCATATAAAACTTTAGTCCCTAATGGAATGGCATCTTCTTTAGAATAAGAGTGAGACCAATTCACTTTTTTAGGCGTAGACCACAACTGCCAAGCAATTATAATAATGATGGTCAGGAGAAGCAATATGGGAAGGTAGCGATTGAGCATAAAGTGGACTTAGGACGGTTTTACTTGCTGTTGAAAAGTCTCAAATTCCTTATTAATACTAGTAAAAGTATCCTCTTGAATGGAAAAGTTACCATACCAAGTATAATTAAACAAGCGAGTCAACTTTTGGAAATGGGGATAATACGAAGCCTTTTTTTGCTGTAATTCCTCCACATATTTATCATTGGTTTTATCCAATTGCCAATTAATCAAAGACTGATCAGCTAGGAGTTTGAGACTACGAAGATATTGTAAACGAATGGCTCGACGATATTGCTGTTTGGATAATGCTTCCTGCATCAATTTAGGAAAATTCAAAGCATAAATATCCTTTTCCATTTCCTCATAATAACGCAAATTATAATCAGGCTGTTTTTGAGGACGAAAAATATTTTCTAAAGCTTGTGTTTTAAATAATTGGTATAAAATCAATCCACCCATAATAAAAATAATCCCATAAACCACTATTTGACCAATCCGTTCCATCATTGCCTCAGAGAAAAATTCTGTTTCCTCTTCATTTGTATCACTAGCTTTAATTTCGCTTTTATCTGTTATGTCCTCCTCTTCTTCCTCAATTACTTTTGGAGCCTCCCAATAATCATAGTCTGGATTTTGGCGGAGTGTATCCAATTGCAATACATCAAATTGACGTTCAACGATTTCATATTTTACAGTACACAAAGGCAGGCTATCACGCAAACGCTCATAATAATTAGGATCATCATAATCAACTTCTATTTCATTGCCAGAAGCTGGTAAGCATACTAATAGGCTAATGAAAAAGAGTAATAACAAAAACATTTTTGAGGCGAAGGGCATAATTGACAATTGCGGTGTTGTAATGTATCGAAAGATAAACAAGTTAATCCAATATAGCTAAAAAAAATTCCAAACTCACCGAAGCAAGTTTGGAATTCTATGTTAAATTTTAATGTACGGATAAAAACAGCTACTTAGCCGCTGCTGCTTTCCGTTTATCTTTCGAACTAACTCTCACAACATTCTTAGTACGATCTTTTCTTACTAGAATGCCTGGTTTTAGCTCAATATAGTCATCTGGGTTTTTAGGTTTAAAACGCTTCGGTTGTGCCATATCACAAAATTAAGTTAAAAAATAGAATAATGTAAGGAATGCTCTTATAATACTAAAAAAAAGTGAGAAATGCAAGTTTTTTTTGAGGTTTTTATTTTG
>JAHDFT010000030.1:11957-20162 GCA_020628015.1 Bacteroidota bacterium | reverse complement strand
TTCCAAATTATTTTTTACTTGTTCTACAACATAAGTAAAATCATCTGGATTATCTGCAAAATTGAGGTTATCCACATTGATAATCAACAAATTACCCTCTGTATAATTGCTAATCCACTGCTCATAATAATTATTCAAGCGTTTGAGGTATTCTGGTCGAATATTTTCCTCATATGCCCGTCCACGTCTTCTTATTTGATGTTTGAGGGTATCAATAGAAGCCTGCAAATAAATCAATAAATCAGGTGGATTATAGAGTGCTTGTATGGTTTTGAATAGTTGGATGTAATTTTGAAAATCTCGATGCGACATGAGATTCATCTCATACAAATTGGGTGCAAAGATATGAGCATCCTCATAAATCGTTCGATCTTGAATGATGGTTTTATCTCCTTCCTGAATTTTTTTAATCTGATTAAATCGACTATTGAGGAAATAGAGTTGTAGGTTAAAAGACCATCTAGGCATATCTGCATAAAAATCAGATAGATAAGGGTTTTCTTCTACATCTTCATAAAAAATTTCCCAGCCAAAGTATTTACCCAATTTTTCGGCTAGTGTGGTTTTTCCAGCTCCTATATTTCCCGAAATAGCTACATGTTTTATTGGTGCTAACATAAATAGTTAAGTAGTTAGTAGATTTAGTAATGCAAAAAATCAATGGTCAATCATAACCAAGTTCCTAGAAATACCTCATGCCCATCAATTCCTTTGCCCCTTGTAAAGTAGCCGAAGCACTTGCTCTAGCTTTCTCTGCACCTTGCTTTACCATTTTTGCCAGTAAAGCTTCATCTTGGCGATAGGATTTGATGCGTTCTCGAATAGGAGCCACAAAAGCGACCATATCTTCTGCTAGTTGTTTTTTCATATCTCCATAACGAATCGTACAATTATTATACGCCTCATCAAAATGATTGACCGTATCTTCTGTACTCACCAAACGCATGAGGTCAAAGATATTTTCAATTTCTTCTGGCTTTTCTTGATTCGGTTCCGTTGGTCCTGAATCCGTTTTTGCCTTTTTCACCTTCTTGGTAATCACCTTATCCTCATCCGACAAATAGATGGCACTATTTGGATTCGTAGCAGACTTTGACATCTTGCCTGAAGCGTCCAAACTAGGCACTTTAACCAATTCTTGCCCAAAATTAAAGGCTTCTGGTTCTGGGAAGAACTCAGATTTGGTATTGAAATTAAATCGCTTGGCAAAATTACGAGCCATTTCCAAGTGTGGCATTTGATCTTTACCCACAGGCACCTTAGCTGCTCGGTGGATTAAAATATCCACACCCATCAAGACAGGATAGGTTAACAAGCCTGCATTAATCGTCTTTTTTGCCTTTTGCTGACTCCGTACTTTCTCCTTAAAGGTAGGGCATTTTTCTAGCTCTCCCTTATAAGCAAGCATATTAAATAGTAAATAAAGTTCGGGAATTTCTGGAACATGACTTTGAATGTAAAGCGTTGCCTTTTCTGGGTCTACGCCACAAGCCAAGTAGGTTGCCAATAGATTTTTGACATTTTCATTGAGTGCTTTCGCTTCTGGATGTGTGGTGAGCGAATGATAATCGGCAATAAAATAGTAGCAGTTATAACTGTCTTGCATCCGCACAAAATTGCGAATGGCTCCAAAGTAATTACCGAGATGTACAAGCCCTGTTGGACGGGCACCACTTAATACTGTTTCCATAATTGCAAATGTAATAAACTGTTTGGAATTAATACTTGAACTGGGGGAAAAAGTGTTAGCTAATATGCATCAACTTCCAATCTCCTCTATTCTCTGCAACAACCCTAGCCCATCCTTGATCGCTACCAAATTATAGTATTGAAAAGTTCCGACTAAGGTTAAGAAAATACCTGAGAAAAGAAACACAAAAGTACGGACAATAATCAAACAAACATCAAACATCGGTTCAAAACGTACTAGTGTTAATTCCATAAAGAAATCATAAGGTAATGAAGATAAGATCAAAAGTGGATAGGATAAGAGTGATAAAAGTAGAAAAGAGACAAAAATAATCCCAAAGGAACTCCACCAATAACCACTCGCCAAGTAAAAACAACGAGAAAAGACGCTAAAAAGATTGGTCTTTTCGTGGAAGGTAGCTGGCAGGTATAAATAAATGGGAATGCCAAAATATAAGCAGCTTCCAATGAGTAAAGTCATAATCAAAGAAAAGGCTGCTCCTTCTACTTGATAAGTGAATACAAATAAAGTAAATAATAAACCAATAATGCTTCCTAGTAAAATCAAAGCCCCTATAAATCGAGGAATCCTAGGCCAATTGTACTTAAAAATGGTCTTTACCTCCCACTCTGTCGTTTCAGGATGATCATGTATATAACGTACCACAGCAATTACCACCCCTATTAAAACTAAAGCTCCTAATAATAGCAGTCCTATTGTCTGTAAAGCATAATCATTGAAGGAAAAAAGGGATGGACTAGACCCACCATAAAAATAAGAAGGCTCATATACTTCTTGCTCATCAAATAAATAATCCATCAAATGATTAAAAAAACGACTTCCAATGGTAAAAGCTAGTATAATGATTGGTAAAGCCGTCCAAGCAATCACCTTTAGTAATAGGCCTCGATAATGACTCATAAATCGACTCGCTGCACTAATGACCTCCGCAAAATTTTTGATTTGATAAAAGGGATGCATGGGATTGTTTTAATATCATGACCAAATTAAGACTATACCTGTTCCTCATTCAACTCCATAGGATACCACACATAATACCACAGCACAAAACCTGCTGACCCTAGAATAATCAAGAGTTTGAGGAGTAAATGCATCTCTGTAAGACGGGTAATATACCCTTCCAAAAAACCAGCGACAATAAACAAAGGCACCGTTCCAATCATGATTTTAATGCCTTTTTTAGCTCCAATCATAAAAGAATCCAATCGAGAATAAGTCCCTGGAAAAAGAATACTATTCCCCATCAAAATGCCTGCTGCACCAGCTAGTAAAATCGCTGATATTTCTAAAGTACCATGAATCCAAACCGTTGTCAGGGCAATAAACAATACATTGGCATCATAGAAAATATAGTGAAAAGCCCCAATACGCACAGCATTATGCAACAAAATATAAGCACTTCCAAAACTCGCTAATATTCCATACACAAAGGTCAAAAAAGCCACTCGAATATTATTGACCGTAATGCCAATAAACATATCCAATTCATTAGCTGATTTGTAAATGGCCATTGGATCACCACTCTGAATATTCTCCTTAGTTACAGCAACATAATAAGGCCCTAGCATGTCTTTAATAAAGTCATACTCAAAAGCACTAGACAACATACCCACCAACATACCCAAACTAAATATCAGGAAAGAATACAACAAGTAAGAACGGGCTTCGTACATTAAGAAAGGGAGTTCTTTTGTCCAGAAGCTCACCAAACGATATTTACTTTCTTTTTTATTTTTGTATATTGCTTGATGGATTTTTAAAGAAAGCTCATTCAAGTAACGAACTGTTTTACTATTGGGATAGTAAGTACGAGCATAGGACAAATCGCTCGTGATTTGTAGATATAGCGCAGCCTGTTCATCAGGATTCAATACAATGCTTCCAGTAATGAGTTGTTCTACTTTTCGCCAAGTAGGGGCATTTTTTTGGATGAAAATTGGTTCTTTCATGAAATGGATATTTGATCACTATTTTTATATAGTCAATTTGATAAACAATGGTTCAAATAGAAACCGCACATAATGTTGTCCTCAGTCATCAAGCTGCTAGTATTGCCACTCGTTTTCTAGCGGCTCTGATTGACTACGTAATCGCTTTAGCTTACTTATTTGCTGCCAGTTTCCTGATCATGGAAATATTGCGAATGATCGATTTTAGCAGCGTTCTTTGGACAATTGTAGTACTATTGCCACTTATATTTTACAATCTATTTTGTGAAATGTTTTTTGAAGGGCAGAGTTTGGGTAAAAAGTTAATGCGAATTAAGGTCGTTCGGATGGACGGTAGCCCAGTACGCATGGGCGATTACCTATTGCGATGGGCTTTCCGATTATTTGAGCTGATTATGACACTTGGAGGTGTGGCGATCATTACCGTCATTCTCAATGGCAAAGGACAAAGATTAGGTGATATTGCAGCAGGTACTTTAGTTATTTCGCTCCAAAAGCGGATATATCTAAAGGAAATTTTATTTTTGGGCAAAAATGCAGCACATCAACTACACTATCCACAAGTTGCTCGTTTTCAGGACAAAGATATTAACTTAATTCGGGAAGTGGCTACAGATGCTATGCGGATTAATAATTCAAAAATTGTAGAAAAACTGGCCGAAAAAGTTGCACAACAGCTAGAGGTAGAATTACCTCCTGTTCCACCTTTGCGGTTTTTGGAGCAAGTAGTGAAAGATTATCATTATGTACATATGGATGTGTAGGAGATCAAATAATATTAAAAAAATAATGACCAAAATAGAAAGTATATTCGATACCTTTATAGATGCCCTTGAAAAAGAACGCATCCAACAAGATCCACAGGCTTTATACGATCCTGTGAATTATATATTAACCATTGGTGGCAAACGCATCCGACCTTTATTGTGCTTGGTAGCTTGTGAAATGCTAGGTGGTACTGTAGAAGAGGCTTTAAATGGTGCTTTGGCAGTAGAAGTATTCCACAATTTCACCCTTATGCATGATGATATTATGGATGAAGCTCCTTTGCGAAGAGGAAAAATGACCGTTCATGAGAAATATGGCTTGTCTAGTGCGATTTTGTCGGGTGATGTGATGTTGGTTAGGAGTTATCAATACCTCACTAAGTATCCACCAGCTTTACAACCTCCTTTGTTTGAAATTTTAACTGAAGTGGCTATTGGTGTTTGTGAAGGACAGCAAATGGATATGGATTTTGAAACTCGTGATGATGTTAGTGTAGCAGAATACATTGAAATGATCCGCCTCAAAACCTCTGTTTTACTAGGCGGCAGCTTGAAAATGGGAGCTTTAATTGCTGGTGCGGATGCTTCAACTGCCCAGAAATTGTATGATTATGGGGTTTATTCTGGCATTGCTTTTCAATTGAATGATGATTTCTTGGATGTTTATGCGGATCAAGCGAAATTTGGTAAGCAGGTGGGTGGTGATATTATTCGCAATAAAAAAACCTATTTATTATTGAAGGCTTTGGCTCTAGCAGAAGGAGAACAAAAAGAACAGTTGCAAGATTGGCTCAGTAAAATGGATTTTGAAGAGGCAGCAAAAGTAGCAGCGGTAACGGATATTTATAATCAATTAAAAATCCCAGAATATACCAAAGCATTGAGTCAAGAATACTATGAAAAGGCTAATGAAGCCTTTAAAAGTATTGAGCTACCAGCAGCTAATAAACGTATTTTGACAGACTATATGGACTGGGTGATGCATCGAACGTTCTAGAAAATATAATCTACCCATCTCTTCCCTACTACTCTTAATCTAAATAGCTTATGAAAAATATACTTAGAACAATAGCAATCATTGCGGTCATTTTAATCATAGTCTTTGGTGCTTATTATCTTCAGACCTTATTGGCTTATATTCTTCTAGCAGCTATATTATCTTTATTAGGCAGACCCATTATGAATTTTCTGAAAAGCATTAAAATCGGAAAATTTCATATACCCACGCCTGTTTGTGGCTTTCTAACCCTATTCTCCTTTTTCCTAGTATTTGGGTTATTTATCTATACAATTGTTCCCCCAATCATTACCGAAATCAGCCATATTTCTAATATAGACACCGAATCTATTTCCACTTCCTTTTCCACACCTTTATCTCAATTAGATACACTAGCCAGTAAATATCAATTGGATAAGGATGGTAAAAGCTTTACAGAACAAGTTCAAGAAAGCATTGTCAATGTACTCAACATAAACAATGTATCTAATGTTTTCACCAATATTTTCGGTTCCTTCTTTGGTATATTAGGGAATACTTTTGCTGCCCTATTCTCCATCTTTTTCATTACCTATTTCTTTCTCACCGAAGAAAGTTTATTATACAATGTTGTCAAAACCTTTGTCCCAAGAGAGTTTGAGAATAGCTTTGAGCATGTGGCAAGCACTTCCAAAAATCTGATTACTCGCTATTTCATCGGTGTTTTTATACAAATTATCTTATTTACGACATTAATTACTATCGGTATGCTATTATTTGGGGTAAAGTATGCCCTGACGATTGGCTTTTTTGCGGGTCTGGTCAATATTATCCCCTACGTTGGTCCACTAATCGGTATGGCCTTCGGTATATTGATTGCTTTGGCAACGACTGTTTTTTATGGAGAGGTAAGCATGTATACGGATGTATTGCCGCTGGTCATCAAAGTGGCTGCGGTCTTTTTAACCGTTCAAGTATTGGATAATGTCTTTTTCCAGCCCTACATTTTTTCCAATAGTATTAAAGCCCATCCTTTGGAGATTTTCTTATTGATTTCGATTGCGGCTACCTTTGCTGGTATTGCAGGGATGATCTTTTGTATTCCTGTTTATACCGTATTAAGGGTAATTGCTGCGGAAGTCTTTGCAGAACTGGGTTTATTTGGAATGAGGCGTTAATTTTTCTTTATAAATGATCTCAATTTCACACAAGGCTTAGGATAATCCACGCCTAACCTAACTTTTAAATAACGTTGTTCCACCTTATTGAGCAAATGAGGTTCGTGAATACGTGTAGAGGGCAATTTGTGTAATTCCCGACACCATTGTTTGACATATAAACCATCCTCATCATAGCGTTTCGCCTGTTTAACCACATTGAAATAGCGATTTTCTCTAGGGTCATTCCCAATTCCAGCGACATAATTCCAATTCCCATAATTACTACAAGGATCATAATCCAATAATAGGGATTCAAACCACTCTGCCCCCATGCGCCAATCTATTTTTAGATCTTTGACCAAAAAACTCGCTACATTTTGCCTGCCTCGATTCGACATAAAACCTGTATGTTTCAACTCTCGCATATTCGCATCTACAAAGGGGATTCCTGTCATTCCACTACACCATTTTTCAAATAATTCAGGCTGGTCAACCATCTCAGGTGCTTCCCCTTTCAATCCGCCTTCATAAAACAGGCTATTACCAAATTTCATCGCCACAAAACGGAAGAAATCTCGCCAGATTAACTCAAAAATCAGCCAGTAGGTAGACTTATTTTTCATCACCTCTTGCTCATAACGCTGTATTTCCTCATAAATAAATCTAGGAGAAATGCTACCATTAGCCAACCAAGGAGAAAACTTGGAGGAATAATCTGCCCCTAATAAGCCATTTCGAGTTTCTTTATAAACCTGAAGCTGATCACTATCCCAAAAATAATGCTTCAAACGTTGTAAAGCCTGTGTTTCCCCTCCTTTAAAAGGCATGACCACCCGTTTATCTTTAATCGGAGACGTAATCCCTAAATTTTCAAGTGTGGGTAAATCTCCTGTTTGGATGCCTTCTGGTAATTGAATCTGTTCAGGTGTAGGAAATAAATCTCGTACTACTGTTTTGCGTTCTAGTTGCTTGCGAAAATCAGTAAATATATCTGGTAAATTATCAATGGGAAAAGGGAGGTCATCGTAATGATAAAGCGTACTCCCCCAAAAAAAGTCAATCGGCACCTCTATCGTTTCCAAGTGTCGTTCTAAATAGTCCTCCACATCAATTTCCTCACTTGTTGCCTCTTGGTGACAATAAACCGCCTGAGCATTATAATATTTCGCCAAAGCAAAAACGACATCTTCAGGCTTTCCATGTTTAATGATCAAATCACCACCCAAATCTTGTAAGGCAAAACGCAAATCCTGTACACTTTCTAGTAGAAATTGCGCTCGATAAGCTCCTGTTTTGGGAAAACCATAGGCTGTTTGCTTAAAATGACGAGGATCGAAACAGTACAAGGGGATAATCGTTGATGCATCCTGAGTCGCTTGATAAAGGGCTTCATTATCTCTAATGCGTAGATCATTCCTAAAAAGAACAATGATGGGACGGGACATGAATGATTATTATTTTAAATTTAATGATGGTAAATTTTTATTGCCCAATATGGTAATAATCCTTGTAATAACCTTCTTTAAACAATATTTTCTTAGAATAGTTGAGCAGAACAATGCAACATTATTGCAAATAAGTTTATCTTTGTACTAATATTGTGTTCAAACTAATGTCTATACTTTGGCTTGTAATGGGATAA
>JAHDFT010000030.1:0-11857 GCA_020628015.1 Bacteroidota bacterium | reverse complement strand
TTGTACTAATATTGTGTTCAAACTAATGTCTATACTTTGGCTTGTAATGGGATAAGCTGAAGAATTTAAAAGGGGACAAATCTCAATTACGCCCAGTAAAAATTTGTTATTTTTCTTTATATTCTCAAAGTAATAATGAAATACGCTAACACCAAATCACTTTATTTCCTATTTGTCTTCTTTTTGTATACTTCTTTTTATACAAAAGGACAATATATGCTATCTGGTCAAATTATGGACGAGCATCATCTTCCAATGATCGGCACGCATATTTCCCTTTTACCAGATTCCATTCTTACTACTAGTAATAATGATGGTAACTTTCAATTTGATGATTTAGCAGCTAAAACTTACATCCTTCAAATCCAATATATTGGTTATGAAACACTTATAGATACAATAGAACTTAAAAAATCCATACGTCATTATCATGTACACTTAACACCCACAGCAAGTATGCTAGATGCCGTTGTTATTTCTGAACACAATAAACAAGAAGATGTCTTATCACATACCCATATTAGCGAGTCCTTTATTAATGAGAATCTGAAGGGGAATTTATCCCAAACCCTAGAAAAAATTCCTGGAATTAATGCCATTAATGTCGGTGTAGGGATTGCTAAACCAGTCATTCGGGGTTTATCTTCTAATCGAATTACGGTCAATAATTTTGGCATTAAACAAGAGGGGCAACAATGGGGCAGCGATCATGGTTTAGAGTTAGATCAATTTGATGTCGAACAATTGGAGATTATTAAAGGAGCAGGAGCCTTGCAATATAGTTCGGATGCTTTTGGTGGGGTGATTAATGTTAATCCAGGTGCCATTCCTAAGATCAATGATTGGGGAATTAATGTGAAAAGCATTTATAAAAGCAATAATAACCATATTGGTAACTCTGCCAAACTCAGCTTTAATAAAAATAATTTTTTTGTAGAAGGTCGATATACTCATCAGGCTTTTGGAGATTATCATGTGCCAGCTACCCAATTTACCTACAATACCTTTTTGCTACCTATTGAAGATGGTTATTTGAAGAATACAGCAGGAATAGAACAGAATATGCGTTTGTCTATAGGCAAAAAATATGCTCAGGGTTTAACTCGCCTCAATGTAAGTAGATATACTTTGGATGCAGGTTTATTTGCAGGTGCAGTAGGTGTTCCTCGTTCTTATGCACTCAACCATGATGGCAATCACCGAGACATAGATACGCCTAGCCAAAATACCCAACACAATAGCATTACCTTCAATCAACTCTACTTCATGCCTAAAGGTCATTTTAGTATTGATGTGGGATATCAACAAAATCTGCGTCAGGAATTATCTCGGCCAGAATTTCATTCCATTCCTGTTTCCGAGATAGATTATTCACTTAATGTAGCCACACAATTTGATCTTCGGACATTTACCACAAATGCCCACTATGAACGCAATTATAACGAGCATTTCAAACTTATTTATGGCTTTAATTTCCAAAATCAAGTCAATAAAAGAGCTGGTTTTGAATTTCTCTTACCTGATTTTAATATTAGTAAAGCTGGTATTTATATCCTTCAGGAGCACATTTTTGAGGATGAAACCAAGCTTATCGCTGGTGTAAGAGGGGATTTTGTGGATAATCGAACACATGCCTATACCCAATATGTTTACAATAGCAATGAAGTCATTACTGACTCACTTGTTGCACTACCTAGCCATCAACGTTTTTACAATTGGTCGGCCAGTCTAGGTGTCAATTCTAGTTTGGGAACGGAACATTGGACATTTAAAGGAAATCTATGTAAGAGCTTTAGAACACCTTACCCTAATGAAACGGTGTCTAATGGTATCCACCACGGTACTTTTAGACATGAAAAAGGTGATCCTAATATCCAAGAGGAACAAGGTTATCAAATAGATGCTGCGGTGGAGTATACTGGTGATCAACTACAGTTTTCCATCAGTCCTTTTACTTATATTTTTGATGATTACATTTACTTAGGGCCTGCTTTTCCTGCTCAGTTTTCTACTCTACCCGAAGCAGGGCAGATTTTTCTCTATCAACAAAGTAATGCTTTCTTTTTTGGAGGAGAAATGAATTGGGATTATCGTTTGAAGAATTGGGAATTAGGACAAGGATTTGATTTTGTGCAAACCTATAATTTTGAAACTGGACTTTCCCTGCCTTTTACCCCACAGCCCGCCCTCAAAACTTTGGTCAAATATAATTTTGAGGAATGGAAAAGTTTTAGTGATATTTTTCTAAAGGTTGGACATAGTTATCACTTAGCGGCTCAAGGCTATAGTCGAGTAGATCGCAATGAATTAGAAACGCCTGCTTATCAATTATTTGATTTGGGATTTGGTTGTGATTTGGTGAAAAAAAATTATCAATTGTCCTTTAATCTTTCCGCAAATAATTTATTGAATACTAAATATTTTGCTCATCTCAGCAGATATAGAATATTGGATATTCCTGAACAGGGAAGGAATATTGTTTTGGGGATTAA
This sequence comes from Bacteroidota bacterium, assembly GCA_020628015.1. Lineage (GTDB taxonomy): Bacteria > Bacteroidota > Bacteroidia > Chitinophagales > UBA2359 > JAHDFT01. The sequence goes on along the minus strand of JAHDFT010000030.1, from coordinate 9,365 downwards.
TTTGGAGATATAAGAGTACTTGAAATATATAATTATATACAATTGTACATATGCTCTTTTCTTAAACGACCTTATGAATTTTAGGTGAAATCCCTCCAAAATCCGTTAAGCACAAAATACTGTTTGAGCGTAGCGAGTTTATTTTGTGTAGGATTTTGGAGGGATTTCGCCGTTAAGAAATTCATACAGTCTTGAATTTTGCTTCTTTTTTTCAAGAAAAAGAAGAGCCAATAGTAGTCAAGCTGAACGAAAACAAGTTTATTGTGAAAAAAAGTCCATTATTGATTTGTATACAACAAATCAATAATTTATTCCACCTCAATCAAAGTCTTACTATAAACCACCCCATCCACAGTCAATCGAGCAACATACATGCCTTGTGCTAAACCCATTTCACCAGCACTAAAAGGCACCTTATAATGTCCTGCATCTTGTGCATCTTGAACAAGTGTAGCCACCTGCTGTCCTTGTACATTAAAGATCGCCAATTCAACAGGTGCATAAGTATCTAAATTATACTGAATCAAGGTCGTCCCTGCATAAGGATTAGGATAAATATTCCAGTCGAAGGCATTTAAATTAGGATCGACAGCAGTTGGTGTAGTAGGCAATTCACTCACATCACCAACGACATACTGAATAAACACACCCATCATTTCATCAACAGTAGTCAAACCAAAACCAACCTTACTTGTTCCTGTATTTTCATAAGTTGCCTTATGCATAATCCCTTCAGTTCCTTTAACCGTCACCATGTCATCGAAGAAACGCAATGGAGGTTCTGCATAATCATAAAAACCAGTATCAAAGATATTATCGCTATCATCATAATTAAACGTCCCATCATAAAGCTGCTCTCCTGTCTCGACATCAAAAACATCGTAATCTGTTCCATATTTATGTGTATGCCCACCTAACATCCAAATATTGATGTCCTCTTCTCGATCAATATCTCGTTCAAAATGTCTATAGGTAATATTCTCTTCAAAAGTACGAGTTTCACCAGGCTCAATACAAAAAGAATCGCCTATAAAGCAAGGTAAGGAAGCACGATACAAAATAAAATCAGAATACATTTCTTTGACTGCTGTACCCGCTTCTTGGGTATACACATTGATATACAAATCAGCAGGTAAAATTTGTGTAGAGCTGTAATTCTTAATGTGATAATTGAATTTTAAAATGGTTCCTTCCTTCCATTTATAAGCCGTCCCAGCAGGTAATTTATAAGATTTAGAATAAGGCCAGCCACCAATCATATCTTCCCCAATATCCGCATTGAAAAAATCTACTTTTTCTAAGCCTTCAGGATCTTCCTCTGGGCGATCATTTTCTCCATACTTAAAAAATAAGAAGTGGTGAGAGGAAGCACTCATATCCACCTCTACTTCATTCACCTCTATATCTTCTGCCAACTGCGTATCATATTTCCAATAATATTCTACCTCTTCGTTAGGCTTCAAAAAAATCGTTCCTAAATGCAATTGAAAACCCTCTTCTGGAGCTGGCGGCTCGACAAATAAACGCTCTTGGTGATCTTCAGGAGCTTCGTAATATTCTTGTAAAACCGTCTCATCTACTGGTTCTCCATAACGCTTTGCCCCATATAAAATCCATTGGCGAATCATTTCTGTCTCCCAGCTTTCCAAAGGACCATTACCATTATAAGGCGGCATAGTTTGTCCTTCCTCAACAGCCAATTCACTCCTTTTGTATAAACCATTGTTACACTTGCGGAATAAGTAACTCCGATCTGGATCTCCTGGCTTCACCAAGGTATAGCCTTTTTCCTTAGCATAAGGATTGACAACTTCTCCATCAATCAATGTAGCAAACACATCATCCACACTTTGAGATAAATCCAACTTTGCCGCAGGACTATCCCCCGAATGGCAACTCGCACACTTTGCCTGCATAATGTCATATACCTTTGTATAACTAGACACCGATGGTTGAGCCGAGCTTGTCTGCCAATTAAAAAGCAAAAATAGCAATAGCAAACAGCCTAAAGAAATGTAGTTTTTTTGCATCATCCTTTAAAAGTATTATTTATGTTATGGTATAAATTATTTCATAGGAATAGGGATAAAATAATGAATACATGGTAAAATGTACATTTATTTTTCACATTTTGACAAGTAGTTTGTTTGGGAGAAGATAAATTATATATATCAGAATTGACGGATTATATTCATTTTTAGTCTTGCTAATGATTTACCCCACAAACCACTACAAATTTAATATTTTATCAAATTTATAAGGCATTGGGCTACGACAAAGTACTAATAAAATTGAACGGAGAATGTTTATGAAGGGATGTGTGCGTATTGGGTAATTATAAAGCTAATGGTTTCCAAAAATAAGGAAAGTAATAGAAAAATTATAATTTATAAGCTGTGGAATTGTTAATAAATCAACAGAATGAATAATTATTCAAACAAAATAGCCTGCCAATTTCACTATTGGCAGGCTACTATAAAAATATACACAAATATTAATTAGGCGGAATAGTTCCTTGTGGTCTTGTTTGTCCTCTTTTCTTGCTTCCTCCACCAGAAGGGCTTGTCGTCTCAGAAGAAGGAGTCGTTGTTCCACTAGGAGCAGTCCTTCCAGAAGGCGTAGTAGTCGTTCCAGATGGAATGACCCTTGTTTTTGGCCCTGTATTTCTCGGCTCGACTTTAGTACCCTCCATTTGTTGACGCACCATCTCCACCTCTTGAATACGCTGACGAATCTCATCTGCATATTGCCTCCCTCTTTTAATATTGAACTCTGTATAAGACTTTTGCGCCCAATCTAAAGCGGAGGTTAGTTTTCCTTCTGCCTCACATGCCAAAGCCATATTATAGGTCGCTCGACCAGCTAATTTGCGATCTGGGTTATTCACCATTTGTCGCCAAATCTCTGCTGCACCTTTCCAATCCTGCGCCATCGCACTACGGAAAGCCTTTTTCATACCATCATTACCCTTCTTATAAAATACTCGATTGGCAAAAACCCAAGTAGGCGCAATCCGCATTCCATATTGTACTCCTGCATCAAAAGAGGTTAGATTGACAGAGTTTGTTTTAGTTGGTAAAAGCCTCATCGCAGCAGCCTCTGTATCATTACTTGACTTATTCCACTCTCTATTTTCTGTAACCCCAAATTCATCCAAAATCATCTTCGTTTTAGGATCATATAAACGCCAGCCTAGATGTACTCTTGATTGCATACAAGCATCAAAACTTCTAGTAATCACCTCCACCCCTTCACTATTTTTACTCTTATTAATTCTTTCATTACAAAAACTATGGGTATCAGAATCATAAGATTCCAGTACTGCTAGAGCATCTGCTCCGTATTTATTACATAGCTTTTCAATTTGCGTCCAAGAAATAGGGGTTGGCAGCTTGGCATTACCACTACCTTTCAACTCGAGATCAGTATGTTTGACTTCAAAACGAGGTGTTTTAGTCAATGCATCTGTCAAACCGTCAATGGCATTTTTAGCTCCAAATCTGTCTTGATTAATCGTTTCACCTGTTAAAACGCCTTCGACAACATTTCCAAATTTCTTCGGTGGCACACTTCGGTTAACTGTCGCAATAACCTCAATATGATCTGGTAAAGCAAACTCTGCTGGCTGTAGAATCTGCAATTTGGTGGAAGGCATACAGCCCGTTAATAATTGACTTGCAAATAAAGCAATGATCACCAAAACCATAAAAGGGGATCTGGATGGAATGGTATTTTTCATGATTGGAAAATTTATAGGTAATAAAATAATTTCAAAATTAATACGTACCCTATTCGTAGGTATTTGCCATATATGACCACTACAAAAGCTAGACGTTCAATACATTAGCGATTACATTTCAAGGGCATTCGTCGATTTAGGTAAATTATAAAAATATTCCTTGATGGAACTTTTTACATTCATATACAACCAGAGCAAACTCCACTAGCCCATCAACTGCGCCTTACTCAGTTTACAAGTAATCCAATCGTCTTCTAGCTTCATATTGAGTTTACGGTAAAACTGAATAGCTGGTTCATTCCAATCCAAAACATGCCAACGTACCTGATTGGCTTCAATAGTACGAGCATAATCAAAAAGATGGGCTACCAATAATTTTCCTACTCCCTTTCTGCGAAAAGCCTCCGTAACCACCAAATCATCTAAATACAATATTTTGCCCTTCCATGTAGAATAAATGGTGTAGTACAAACACATGCCCACTATTTCTTTATCCCCATTTTCCTTACAAAATTCAGCCAATGTCAGTTGATAAAGTGGATTTTCTCCACTACCATCCACAATAAACTGCTCTAAACTAAGTGTCACCTCTTCTGCCGCTTCTTCAAAAGCAGCCAATTCTTTAATCAAACGATGTGCCGCAGCAAAATCAGCTTGACTAGCAGCTTGACGAATATGAATCATTTTAGTAAAAATTTTTTCGCATAATAAAAATTGACGAATAGACTGTCTAATATACTAAAAACAGCTATAAAATAAGCATTTTTCACTATATCTTATAAGTTACCATTAGGCATTATGTAACATAATTGCCTAAAATCAGTCTCTAAATATTGAACTTATTTTTTAGAGATTCGTAAGATCAATGTAAATTATGTTCCAATTTAATCTAGTAAAAATTGATAAATGCGGATTTTGATAATTGATAAGGGCTTTTTACTTTTGCACTATTCTAACAATAATATAACTATTCATTCATTTAGTGTCGCACTATTGATACATTTTTAATTATGCTATAGGCATAGTCCATTTGTTTTCTTATAAGCCCTATCCTTAAATAATGGCATGTAAAACTTTAAGATTATCAGCAATAAAATTATACTACATTGCTCATAAAAGATCTTCTTAAAAGCTTGCATTAAATTTTCTACTGAAAATCAATAAGAATAAGGTATTTTGCACACTTTTTGAGTAAGTAACAGTAAAAAAATATCTTCCTTATTTTGATTGGGAACTTATATTCACTCGTTACTAAAAAAGTTATTTGACAATTTTTAAGTTCTAATAAGACTGTATGATTAACAACAAAGTTATCACACTTAATGAATTCATCGTCAATAAACAATGGGAGTTTCCCTTTGCGACGGGCGAATTGACTAGTCTTTTACATGATATTGTATTTGCGGCTAAATTGGTCAACAGAGAAGTGAATAAGGCTGGATTGGTTGACATCTTGGGAACAACGGGGGATAGCAATGTACACGGAGAGGAGGTCAAAAAGCTGGACATGTTCGCTCATGAGATTTTCCTTAGTTCTTTACGGACAAGCGGCGAATGTTGTGGTGTCGCATCTGAAGAAAGTACTGGATTCATTAGTTTTAAAGGGGCAGAGTCTCGAAAAGCGAAATATGTGGTGTGTATCGACCCACTAGATGGCTCTTCCAATATTGATGTTAATGTTTCTATTGGTACCATCTTTTCTATCTATGAACGCATATCAACAGAAGATGTATCTTGTAATATAGATGACTTCTTGCAAATGGGTAGAAAACAAGTAGCGGCAGGTTATGTATTATACGGCTCTTCTACCATGATGGTCTATACTACTGGCTACGGAGTGAATGGTTTTACCCTTGATCCCTCTATCGGAGAATTTTGCCTTTCCCACAGAGATATTAAAATCCCTGCTAAAGGTAAAATCTATTCCATTAATGAAAGCTATAGAGCTCGTTTCTCCAAAAGCATTAATCAATATGTAGATTATTGCAAGGAGGAAGACAAGGCAAGCAATCGCCCTTATAGCTCTCGTTATATTGGCTCAATGGTGGCGGATTTTCACCGCAATTTGATCAAAGGCGGGATTTTTATGTATCCTGCAATGACCAAATATCCAAATGGTAAGTTGAGATTGCTTTATGAGTGTAATCCAATGGCTTTCCTTGTCGAGCAAGCAGGTGGTATGGCTACGAATGGTTATGAGCGTATATTGGATCTTCAACCAACAGCTCTACACCAAAGATCGCCTATCTTTATTGGTTCGCCTGATATGGTCAAAAAAGTGGGAGAATTTATTAATCAAGAAAGATTGGTAACGACTAATTAGTTTTTTATAAACAGAAAGAGGAGTATTAACTTATTAATACTCCTCTTTCCGTTATTACCCACCAATCCACTCATCTTTTTCCATTTTTCCATCTCTTAGCCGAATAATGCGGTGGGCGTGTTGAGCCACGTCTTCTTCATGTGTTACCAATATGACTGTGTTGCCATTATTGTGAATATTGGTAAAAATATCCATAATTTCGTGAGAAGTTTGGGTATCTAAATTTCCTGTGGGTTCATCTGCCAAAATAATCGCTGGTTTATTGACCAATGCCCTCGCAATAGCCACCCTCTGCCTTTGTCCACCAGACAATTCATTTGGTTTGTGATCGGTTCGATCTCCTAGACCAACCATATCTAATAACTCCACCGCTCGATCATAGCGTTTGGATCGACTAATCCCTGCATAGACCAAAGGCATGGCGACATTTTCCCAAGCTTGTAAACGAGGTAATAAATTAAAGGTTTGAAAAACAAAGCCAATCTCTCCATTTCGCACTTCTGCTAGTTCATCTTCTGTCATTTCTGCCACTTCCGTTCCATTCAAAATATAACTCCCACTCGTAGGCGTATCCAAGCAACCTAGAATATTCATCAGGGTTGATTTACCAGAGCCAGAAGGCCCCATCAAAGCCACATATTCATTACTATCAATACCCAAGCTCAAGCCATTGAGGGCTTTAATGGTGATTTCGCCCATCTGATAGAACTTGGTAATATCTTTAATCTGGATAATTGTATTAGACATAGGCTGAGGGAATCTAGCTGCTTATTGATTGTGAGGTATGTAATAAAGTAGGCTGATGTCAGTCAGTATCCATTACTTAATCATCTTAGGCACTAAGAAATAATCCTCATCTTTTGTGGCTGCATTGCTCAAGCCATCTGCTTTGGTCATCAAAACTTCGACTTCATCTTCTCGCATGGCATTGACCTCATCAGTTAAATAAACCAGAGGTTCTACATTTTCTGTATCCAATAAACTAATTTGCTCAAAAAATTCAAGGATATTTTCGAGATGCTTTTTAAGCGGTTCCTGTTCAGATTCCTCGATATCCAATTTGGATAAAGTGGCGAGGTAATGTATGGTTTCTGTTGTTATTTTCATGGGGCTAAGATAAGAAGTAAGTAACAGTAAAAAAATACCTGCTGTATCTAATTTTAGCGTTTTGACAAAAAAGTAGTATGTTTCCTCTTCTTGAAGTAGCACTCCCCTACTCCTGTACTTTTTCAATCAACTCCCAAAAAGTTGCCTCACCATCCGCAACGATCTTTAATAAATAAACCCCTGCTGGAAAATAAATCATATCTACTGTAATTTCTCGGCTATTTCGATGAGAATCCACAATCAATTTACCATCCATCGCATAAATCTGACAATGTAGATCATGCTCATAAACATTAATAATTTTGAGGTAATCAACCGTTGGAATTGGGTATACATCAACAAAATAAAAAGGCTGAAAACCATCACAATCCTCATCTATCCGATTACCAGTCATTTCTGTCTGTCCAGGATTAATATTGGGATTATTATCATCACAATCTTCATCTGAATTAAAGCCATCCATATCCTCATCAATGATTAATGCGATGCCATCACAATCCTCATCTATATCATTATTTGGAATTTCCACTTGTCCAGGATTACGTAGCGGATCATTATCATCACAATCTATCTCCACATGATAGCCATCCGCATCATCATCTATAATAATTATCGTTTCATCACAATTCTCATCTATATCATTATTAGGAATCTCCTCTTGTCCAGGATTGATATTGGGGTTATTATCATCACAATCCTCATAGGAGTGATAACCATCCTGATCCCTATCAATAATCACCGCTTCCCCATCACAATCCTCATCCTCCGCATTATTCGGAATCTCCACTTGATCTGGATTCACCCCAGGATTCCCATCATCACAATCTATCCCCGAATGAAAGCCATCCATATCTTCATCAATAATAACCGCCTCCCCATCACAATCTTCATCCACCTCATTATTAATAATTTCCTCCGCATCAGGGTTGATCTCAGGATCAGTATCATCACAATCATCCGCAGAAAAGAAGCCATCCCGATCTTCATCCACATCCCCACAAGTTTCGATTTGTTCATAAAGCAAAGCCACCTCTTTTCCATTCAAAGCACGCTCATAAAAACGCACATCATCAACCATTCCCCAAATTCGACCATAGCTCTTAGGTAAACCCTGAACAGTATCTTCCTTAAAATTAGACCCAATCATATAATTCGTATATACCTCTGTCACAAATCGAGTTGCCACTACTCCTTTCTCTTCCCCATCTACATACAAAAAGGTTTGCCTATCCCCATAAACAATAACAAAATGATACCAGACATCTTTTTCAACAGGTGTTCGAGCAATTATTTTACTTTCATTATCATCAAAAAAAGCCCTGACATTACTATCCGAATTATCCACATACAAATAAACATCATCCCCATAAATAACATCTTTATAAGAAAATAAAAAAGCATCCTGACTACCATCTACTAGGCTTCCAGGATAAGGCACCCGATCCAATTTCACCCAAATAGAATAAGTCCAACCTTCCTCCCAAAGGTCTCTAATATTAGGGATTTCTATATGATCCTCTATAGCATCAAATTCAACGGCACAGCCTTCAAAGCCAAAACGGTCTGTACCATAGGTCACACCTCGCATTCTAGCATGATGACCATTCCCACTTTGATCTAAATTAGTCCCATTAAAAGTGTAATGAATTGATAAATCTGAATCAATGTCTAACTGAGACTGGGCAAAACTATTATGAATATAAGTCAACAAGATTAGCAAAAAGAGTGAATATTTTCGCATTGTTTTACTGGATTTGGATGTAGAATAATAGTAAACCAAGCACCCAACAAATGTGATCTCGTTTATTATTATAGTATACTGGATTTGTTGAGTAGCCATTATCAAATAGTCATTAGTTATATTCACCAATCACTATTATCACAAAAGTCTTGAAGATTCACTAAATCAAAAAATACACTTTTTCTCAAATGTAGCGGCTATTATTTTTTATTATTTGCACAATCAAATGATTATCAAAAACTTGAATTAATATCAATTGGGGATTTGTAGTTTTAAAACTTATTTTGGTAAGCTTATTTATATTTAGTTATAAGGCTATTCTATTTAACCTCCTATTTCAAACAAGGAAGCATTAATTGATGGAAAAAACCTATTCCTTTTAGGCCTAATTGGGATTTGTCTCCCTTTTAAATTTCTTCTAGTAAATCCTTGACAATAAATATTGAATTAATTAA
>JAHDFT010000029.1:18101-20210 GCA_020628015.1 Bacteroidota bacterium | reverse complement strand
GGATAATCCAAAAACACCTCCAATTCCTCCTCCAATTCGGGCGTAATGACATGCTCAATCGCCTCCGCATCATCATGAACATGATCTGCGGCAATGTGTAAATGTTTATTGAGGTAGACCTCCCAAAGGCGGTGGAGTTTGACCATTCTTTTGCCCTTGATCAAACCTGATTCGGTCAATAACCAATTATTTCCTGAAGACAAGACAAAATCCCCCTTCACCAAACGCTTGAGGATTTGCTTTAACTCGGTAGGTCGGAAGGCTCGTTTAGTAATGATGTCTGCTTCTGATAAAGGGACTTTGAAATCCTTTCCCTTGCGTTCACCCAATTGATACATGGCTTTGAGGACATTTTCCTCTTGGGTTCTGCGTCGATTGCGTCTTTGTTTCAGATAGCGAAAAACGGCTCCTCGTTTTGGCGCAAAAGCCATTGAAAAGAAGGCCAATAAAGATAAACTTACCACTACCCAAGGGCCTGTAGGCATCGCCGGAGCAATATAGGAAATCGCTGCACCAGCATAGGCAGAGATCGCCCCGAATACAGCGGCTAAAACAACCATCCAAACGAGTTGATCTGTCCAGTAGCGGGCGGCGGCAGCAGGGGTGATTAACATCGCTGCCATCAAAACCACGCCAACGGCTTGAATCCCCACAGCAACAGCTAATACGGTCATCGTCGCCAAGACCACTTCTAGTAGGCGGACGGGTAAACCTATGGCGGCGGCATGATTGGGATCAAAAGAAATAAGGGAAAATTCCTTGAAAAAAGCGACAATCACAATAATCAATAATACACTCAAAGCCCCAAAGACTTTTAAATCATCTCCAACCAAAGCAGCGGCTTTTCCGAATAAAAAACCATCTAAGCCACTTTGTGCCGCATTACCACTATGCTGAATATAAGTGAGCAATAAAATTCCTATGCCAAAGAAAACAGATAAGGTCAAGCCAATCGCTGCATCTGCTTTGATTCGGGAACGGGCAGTAATCCAGTCGATTACCAATAAAGACAGCCAGCCTGTAGCCGTTGCCCCTACTAGTAAAATCAAAGGATTTTTCGCTCCCCAAAGTAAGAAGGCTAGGCAAACGCCAGGTAATACCGCATGGGCAATAGCATCTCCTAGCAAAGCTCGTTTTCTGAGGAGGGTAAAAGTACCGACCATCCCAGAGCTAATGCCTAATAAAATCATTCCCAATACTACAAAGCGTAGATTGGGATCTGATAAGGTTAATAATTCTAGGAGCGTATCCATAATTGAGGTATGAAATGTATTATTGTGGTTCCCTTACAGGCAAGGTTTCTTCTTGTAATAAATGCCCGATTTTGGTTAAAATGCTCAACTGTCCGCCATAGGCTTCTTCGATGAGTTCGGGGGTAAAGACGGAGGCTTTAGGACCTACGGCTACCAATCGAGTGTTTAACAAAATAATCCAATCGAAAAATTTATAGGCGGATTGTAGATCGTGATGCACGACCAAAATGGTTTTTCCACTAGACCGCATTTCTAGTAAAATATTCATAATCGCATTCTCCGAAGCGGCATCTACCCCAGCAAAAGGCTCGTCCATGAGGTAAATGTCTGCTTGCTGCGCCAAAGCTCTTGCTAGGAATACCCTTTGCTGCTGCCCTCCTGATAACTGAGCAATCTGGCGGTTAGCAAATTGTTCCATTCGTACTTTCTCCAAAGCTTCCTGGGCAATTTGACGGTCTTTTTTGGTTAACCAGCGAAATAGGCTCTTGCGGTTATATCGTCCCATCAATACCACATCCATTACACTAGCAGGGAAATCCCAATCCACCGATTCCTTCTGTGGTACATAGCTTATTCTTTCTCGAACTGCTTCCAAAGGTTGTTGGTCAAATAATCTGGCATAACCACTACTGAGTGGAACCAAGCCCATAATCGCCTTGATTAATGTTGATTTACCTGCTCCATTTGGGCCAATAATACCAACTAATTTGCCTTTGGGTATAGCAAAATCTGCATTCCACAGAGCTGGCTTACGATTATAAGTGACCGTCATATCATGTACCTCTATTACTGGATCTTTTACTTCTTCAATCATTTTTCTTTTCCTTTAATAATATTGAGCGCATTGTGATTTGTT
>JAHDFT010000029.1:9553-18001 GCA_020628015.1 Bacteroidota bacterium | reverse complement strand
CCTGCTACATTCAATACGGCATCCTTAATCATACTAGTTGTACAAACAACCTTCAATTGTTTTGCTCTGCGTTCTTCATTTGCTGTATCCGCCTTTTTATCTGTTGTAGAATCACTATTTCCACAAGAAAATAGGACGGTAAATAATAATGCATAAGTCAGCAATAAAGAGAGCTGTTTTATAGTAATGTGTATATTTTTCATAAAGTAATCAAAAAAAAATTCAATAGTTACAAAATTAAATAATTGACTAAGATAGAAATAAAAAATTTAATCTGCAAAAAAATATTTTTAGACGAGTCTAAAAATATTTTTTTTGTAAACTTTTTCCTTTTTTAACATTCTTAATATTAGATGCCATTGTGTTGCATTGATTTTTCCTTTAACTTTGTCTCATGAAATGGATTATCTACATATTGACTTTTTATCTACTTGGTCTAACACTTATTCCTTGTATGGATACTATACATACTTGTATTACAATAACAATAGCATCCTCAAGTAACCAAACAATTACTATGTTTTCGTTAAGTGAAGCTCAGAAAGATACTTCTCATCATAATCATCAGGATTTATGTAGTCCATTTTGCACTTGTGATTGTTGTAGTATTTCTATAATCAATCATATGTCTTTATACTCACTAATTCCCTCCCCATCTTCTATATCTTTATATGCTGACCTTTCCTCCTTTAATAAATTTGTATTTCCTAGAAAAAACTGGAAGCCTCCGCAACAGTAGTTTAACAACCAAATCAACTATTATTTTTTTTAATCCAAAAATGATATGTCTTTATTCTACTGTAAATGTAGTATAATTGGTCACTTACATATCATTTTCAAGTAAATACAAATACAACAATGAAAAATATATTTTGCTTATTGTTGGTGGGACTGTTTTGCCAGTACGCCAATGCACAAAATCAATTTACAGCTATAATTATAGATAAACATACAGAGGAAACACTTATAGGAGTTAATGTTCATGTCGAGGAACTAGAAATTGGAGCTGCAAGTGATGTAGATGGTCATGTACATATAGATAATATTCCTGATGGTACTTATACCATTCATATTAGCTATATTGGTTTTGAAGAACAAGAACTCAGTTACACCTTTCCAATTGCAGCAAAAGAACTTATAATAACTTTAGAACCTCATACAGAAGCTTTAGCTACTTTTACAACAACCACTACCCGAAGTAGTCGGCAAATTAAGGATATTCCGACTCGTATTGAGGCAATTAATTCAGAGGAGTTGGCAGAAAAAGCAGTCATGAATTCAGCAAATATTTCTATTTTGTTACGAGAGAGTACAGGTATTCAGGTACAACAAACCTCTGCAAGTTCTGCTAATCAAAGTATTCGGATTCAAGGTTTGGACGGTCGTTATACTCAAATCTTGAAAGATGGTTTTCCTATATTTGGTGGTTTTTCTAGTGGATTAAGTATAATGCAAATTCCTCCTTTGGATTTAGCACAAGTGGAAGTGGTTAAAGGAAGTAGTTCAACTCTATATGGTGGTGGGGCAATTGCAGGTTTAGTAAATCTCATTAGTAAAACTCCTGAACATGATCCTGAACTTACTCTAATGTATAGCCAAACACATGCTCTAGGCTCTACATTAAATGGCTTTTATGCCCAAGAGTTTGGGAAGTTAGGCTTATCACTTTATACCTCTGGTCATTATCAAAAAGCTTATGATAATAATTCAGATGATTTCTCTGATTTACCTCAAACCAAAAGTATTAGTATTAACCCTTCATTTTTTTACAATTTTAATAATAAAAGCAAACTCAGAATAAGCCTCAATACTGGCTTTGAAGATAGGTGGGGAGGAGATTTAACTCTAATAGAAAATAAAGGAGCCACAGACAATCATCAATATAGTGAACGTAATCTCTCTCAACGAATTGCCAATCAAATTCGATTCGATCATCAAATTTCTGACCATCAAACACTAACCCTTCGTAATAGTGTTAATTATTTTGATCGCATTATCGAACTACCAGACTTTAGTTTCAAAGGCAAACAATTAGCGAGTTTTTCAGAGGCAGCTTATAGCAGTCGTCATACTAAAATGGAATGGGTTTTAGGTACCAACCTTTGGACGGATCGCTTTGATGAGCGTGATGTTGCTACGGAAAGAGACTATAGTAATACAATTTTGGGTTTATTTGCTCAAAATACCTTTACAGTTACTTCTATCTTTAGTACAGAAACTGGGTTAAGAATAGATTACAATAAAGATTATGGTGTATTCGTTTTACCTCGTTTGAATCTTTTATTGAATCTCAATCATCACTGGACAATGCGATTGGGTGGCGGAATGGGTTATAAAACACCTACACTATTTACAGAAACGGCAGAGGGTTTGGCTTATCAATCTATTTTGCCACTTAATACCAATGACTTGTCTGCCGAAACTTCTATAGGTGGAAATTTTGACATCAATTACAAGACTATTCTTTGGGATAAAGTAAGTTTTTCGGTTAATCAATTATTTTTCTATACCTATTTAAAGCAACCCATCATTCTATCTACTAATGAGAATCAATCTTTATTCTTTGAAAATTCAGCAGGATTAGCAGATAGCAAAGGTTTTGAAACTAATATCAAATTTAGTTATGACGATTTCAAACTATTTCTTAATTATGCTTTAATTGATGCCCAATTAAAATATAATAATACTCGTATACCAAAGCCACTTACACCCAAACATAATATTGGAGGTGTTTTAATGTATGAAAATGCGACTTGGCGTATTGGTTATGAAGCTTATTATACTGGTCAACAATATCTCTCTAATGGAGATAGTACGAAAGATTATTGGATAATGGGTTTTATGTTATTACGTACTATTAAAAATACTGATTTCTATATTAATTTTGAGAACTTTACAGATACCCGTCAATCTCGTTATCAAGCTATGTTTAATGATGAACATACAAATCCTAATTTTAGCGAAATTTGGGCTCCTACAGATGGTTTTATTTTTACTGCTGGATTAAAAGTTCATTTATTTGGTAAAGAAGAGCATCACCATTAATTTTTAGGAGTATCTTAAATTGAATAATACAGGCACTTTAACTACTCGTCGTGTATAGTAGTTGAAGTGCCTTACTATATAATACATGCTAAAAATCTCTCTTATGTCACTCCAACTATTTCAAGAAGATATTCTCCTAGAAAATGACCGTGTTTTATTGCGTCGAAGAAACGCAGCCGATTTTGAGGCAACCAAACGTATTGCTTTGGATGAAAGGATCTGGAAATGGTATCCTATTCTATTAAACACGGAGGAAAAGCTACAAAATCATTTTGAAGATGCAGAAAAATTGTTTGTCGCCAAACAAAAATATACCTTTGCCATTATCGACAAACGAGATGGGCAAATGGCGGGTAGTACGAGTTATCAATATTACTCCGCTATTCATCGTCGGGTAGAAATCGGCTGGACTTGGCTTGGCGTGGATTATCAAGGTACAGGTTTGAATAAGGCTTGTAAAGCTTTGCTCCTCAATTATGCCTTTGAAAAGCTAGATTTGATGCGAGTCGAACTGAAAGCGGATGTATTGAATTTGCCTTCGGTCAAAGCAATGGAAAAGATTGGGGCGATTCGAGAGGGCGTTTTGCGGAGTCGAATGCAGATGTACGGGGATCGTAGGCGAGATTCAGTATATTATAGTATTTTGAGGGAGGAATGGCCGAAGGTGAAGGAGGAACGATTTGGGGAATTTTACTAGAAAATCAAGACATTAAACACATGGCATTATACGAGGAAATGGTTGCTCAAGGGAATTGGCTCTTTAAAAGGCGAGGTTATTTACCCCTATTCTTACTCATTCCAGCCATCATTATTATCAAAATCAATGCAGATAGTACGGCAACTCTTCTAGGGCTGCCCTTTGCTTATTGGTTGTATTGTTGTCTGGGCATTAGTTTGGCTGGTTTGGCTTTGCGTATTTATACTATAGGTTATGCCCCATATGGTACCTCTGGTCGGAATACCAAAAAACAAGTTGCAGAAGAACTCAATACAAAGGGCATTTATTCTATTGTGCGTCATCCACTTTATTTGGCTAATTTTATTACTTGGTTGGGTATTGCCCTGTTTATTCCCTCTTGGAGTTTCTTAGTCATCTTTCTGCTCTTTTACTGGTTATACTATGAACGAATCATGATGGCTGAAGAGCATTTTTTAATGGGTAAATTTGGGGATGCCTATCGCAATTGGGCAGTTGAAACGCCTGCTTTTATTCCTAATTATGCTAAATGGCAAAAAAATCGGTATCCTTTTTCCTGGAAACGTGTCCTTATAAGCGAGTATAGCGGTTTACTGTCTATATTGGGCATCTTCACCCTTTTACTGATCCTTCAACAGTCTTTCTATTGTGGGACAATTTGCTTTGATCTTATAGATGCACAATGGTTGACGGTATTGGTTATTGGTTCTGGACTAGCCTTGGGATGTCGCTATTTGAAGAAACATACGAACTTATTGAAGGAAAATAATTGATTGCAGATAAAGTCATCTATTTTACTCCAAATAAATCATTCACAAAATGAACTCCAGTTTTACACTAGATAGTTTTCATTTTACCAATTATAAGGGCATTAAATCTTGTTCAATAGCTCAATTGCCCCATAATGCCAAATGGATTTTTCTAACAGGGGAAAATGGTTATGGTAAAACATCTAGTGCGATTCCCCTTTTAGGTGCTCCTGCTCATTCTATCATTTTAAATGTTCAACGCAATACCATAGATGGCATTACTGTTGAACGTTTGACCGATATGGAAAAACAACTTTCCAATTTATTGCCTAATATTATTCTATCTTCGCCTATATTTTGCTCTATATGCCAAAGAAAACTTTAGCACTTTTGTTGCTCCACTCATTCGTTCTGAAAATCAACGTCAAGCAATCATTAATGCTTATCAAGCATTTCAAAATAACACACTATAAATATTACATAAAAATCAATAATATGAACCATTTTATCTCTCTATCCATTCTTATCTGTCTGCTATTTTTTTCTAGTAATACCTTCGCTCAAAGCGAGTGGAAACAGGAAAAATCGGCGGATGGTATTACGGTTTCGTCCAAACAGGAAGCTGGAAAAACCTTTAAAACCTACAAAGGCACCATGTTGGTGAAAACGACAGAAGATGCCATTATTAACCACATGCGTAAAATTAGTAATTATACCAATTGGATGCATGGTACTTTAGAGGCAAAACTATTAAAGCCAGAATCTTCGGATAATACAGTACCAAAGTCTGTTTTTGACGATAATGACAGCTATACTTTCTATATTTATACGGTCAATGATGCTGCACCACTAGATCAAAGAGATGTCATTACCAAAACGGACATGAGTAAACTATCGGATGGCTCTGTTGTTTTGAAAATGACGGGTGATTATGACTATATTCCTGCAAAGGAGGGTTATGTGCGTGTCAAAGCTTTAGAAGGGAAATGGCATTTTGAAAGAACAGATGATCCGAATGTGGCTAAAATTACTTATCAATTGTATAGTGATTCTGATGTGGCTTTTTGGGTGCCTAGTGCGAGTGTGAATGCCAAAACTTATGATATTGTGGCGAAAAGTATGGCGAATATGAAAAGGGCTTTGGAATAATAGTTGCGTGTGATTTTAAATCAAAAAATGAATAGGTGTAATGGTAGCCATTACACCTATTTTTCATATTGTAAAAATAAACAAGAAAAAATGGCTGTCACCAAAAATTTAGAAGCGAAACTGAAGGCTTTCGAACGCATTCTGACTATGATGGATACGCTTAGAGCGGAGTGTCCCTGGGATCGTAAGCAGACCTTTGAAAGCCTGCGTCACTTGACCATAGAGGAAACCTATGAGCTAGGAGATGCCATTTTGGAGGGAGATCGTAAGGAAATCAAGGAAGAGCTGGGGGATATTTTACTGCACATGGTCTTTTATGCGAAAATTGGGGAAGAAGAGGAAGCTTTTGACATTAGCTCGGTCATTCATGAATTGTGTGATAAAATGGAGCGTCGGCATCCACATATTTATGGTGATGTTGAGGTGGCAGATGATGAGGAGGTGAAGCGCAATTGGGAGGCTTTGAAATTGAAGGAAGGGAAATCTACTTTGAGTGGGGTCCCTAAGTCGTTGCCTGCTTTGGTAAAGGCTTTTAGAATACAGGAAAAGGCGAAAAAGGTGGGTTTTGAATGGGAAACCAAGGAACAGGTCTGGGAAAAAGTGGAGGAAGAAATGGGTGAATTTCAGGAGGCGATAGCTGAAAAGTCACAAGCGGAAGTCGAGGAAGAATTTGGGGATCTATTATTCTCCTTAATCAATTATGCTCGCTTTATAAAGGTTGATCCAGAAACGGCACTAGAACGGACGAATAAAAAGTTCATCGCTCGTTTTCAGGAAATGGAACGCCTAGCCAAAGCGGATGGCAAACAGTTGTTGGATATGAGTTTAGAGGAAATGGATGCGATTTGGAATCAGGTGAAGGTGGATATTCATTGATTTAACGAACTAAGGAAATATTCCCTTTTATAATCACCTCCTCCCCATTCTCCACATCAACATAAGTCGCAATAAAGAAATACACCCCAACAGGCTGAGGAATCCCATCCTTAGTCCCATCCCAAGCAAAACTCCCATCATTACTACTACTATACACCAAATTCCCCCAGCGATTGTAAATATCTAATTGCTGGATATTCGCCTGTGGAATACCTGTCAGGCGGAAAACATCGTTGAATTGATCTTCATTAGGCGAAAAAGCAGTCACCGCCATCACTTCGGGTATCGCTCGCACAAAAACCGTTGCACTAGCACTCGCTTCGCAACCATTTTCTGTCATTAAAGTCACCTCATAAGTGGTGGTCAATGAAGGGCTAACCGTCAAGGTATTTGTCGTACTAGGCTCATTATTTCCAGACCAACGATAAGTACCTGTTCCATCATAATTTTCTACAGTCAACACAACCGTTTCCCCTGCTTCAATCGTATCACTAGGCGCAGTCAAACTAATTTGTGGCATAGGATCAACACCCACCAAAACCTCATCCACTACATCACAGCTCCCATCGGGACTAGTAATTGTTACCGTATAGACCTCTGCTATAGTCACATTATTTGTACTAGCATCTAGTGATAGAATAGGTTGGGCAATATTTGGATCGCTCAAACCTGTGGTAGGACTCCAAAAGTAGGTAAAACCAGTTATTTCAGGCGTTCCCAACATCGTATTTACCGCCTCACAAGCCCTAACATCCTCACCAGCACCAATCGCCACATCCGCCACTTGGATATCCACTTGAAAAGTCTGCGTACAATCTCCCGCCACAACTGTCACCTCATAAACCGTCGATGTTGTTGGCGCAAATACCAATTCCTCACAATCCACACAATCAATCCCTGTTTCAGGTGTAACTACATAACTATCTACATTTCGCATATCTATAGTATGTGTTTGCGCTCCACAAAGAAAAACGCTTTCATCTTCAAAACCCAATTCTCCCTCTGTTACCTCTACTTCAACTGTAAACCTTTCCTGAGAACAACCTCCATTACCATAGACAATCAACTCATAAGTAGCACTTTCTGTGCCTGTAAATTCGGGATTTGGACAATTGAAGCAACTGAGATTGTCGGCTGGCTCCCAGACATAGAAATCACCACCTGAAGCGGTCAAAGTTCCCGTTTGTCCCTTACAAAGCTTCACCAAAGTCTCTGCTGTCGGCTCAAAATCACTATCCACAATAACTTTGACTGTAGCACTATCCAAGCAATCTCCTACCTTTGTAATTAAAGTATAAACCATTGTTTGTTCTGGTCGGCAAGCCGTATTACAATCATTCGGATCTTCTAGGAAATCGGTCGGTTTCCAAGTACATTCCAGCCCTCCAAAGCCTCTTAAATTCACCTTCGCCCCTGAACAAGTACGAATAGAATCCTCTAGCAAACCATTGACCACAACTTTGGCACTTGCTTCTATATTTTCTCTAATAATTAATACGGTACTATCTATAAAGGTTTTATTACAGGAGCCATTATCAGTAATACGAACGATTACCGTTTCCTCACCTTCTGTAATATTATCTTGAAATACTTTTATTGGAATGGATAATTGTTCGGTGCCTGGTTCTAGCACAATGCTGCTAGGAAGCGGTTCATAATCCGCTCCTGCTGTCGCAGTACCTAACACTTCAAAGAAGACTTCAAATGATTCGGTAAGTATTCGATTGGGCCGAAAATTTATAATTCCATCTACGCAACCTTCCACCGCAAAATCAAAGTCTTCATAACCGAGTTCCTTAAGGTCGGTACTACTTTCGAGAGAAATTTCATTCGTAGAAATACTTCCTGCTTCGAGAAAAACCCCAGAATCTAGGGTATGATCTCGATCATCAGCGATCACCAATTTCAAACGGTATTTTTCACAGGCTTGAA
>JAHDFT010000029.1:0-9453 GCA_020628015.1 Bacteroidota bacterium | reverse complement strand
GAAGCTGCTTCTATATCAAAACTAATCGAACAAGCATCTTTCGTTCCTGAAACTCCTGGTATTTGATCCAAATCTTCATCTCCTTCACTCTGGTTATCCTGTCCTACTCCAGCTTGATCATTTGGTCCTACAGCTCTAGTGATTGATCCTGTGGTCATTAAGATGCCTTTTTCAATACCTAAATTACAATAAGGGCATTCAAAAGCACCATAAGAGGGTTTATCTGGAAATTTAATCGGACAATCTATTACAACATTACTAATAATGACCCCATTGCCTGCTAATCCTTTAACCAAGGCAATATCATCGCTAGATGGTGTAACGACTAACTGTCCTAGCACATTTTGCGCTGTACAGCAAATGAGTAATAATAAAAATGGCAAAAATAGGTAGCTTTTGAACATAGCTTATTTTTTACTCTTTACTTGGAGGCTTTTTAGTAGGAAACACTTTTTCTGTCATTTGTTCCTAATCAACATTCAAAACACTTCGGCTACTGTACACTTTTTTCCAAGTAAAATTGTTTAACTTTGCAAGTTATAAAAGAATCGCAAATTAAAAAATCACATGAAAGTATTGATTATTGGAGGTGGAAATATGGGGCGCACTTTTGCACAAGGTTTCTTAGCCGCTCACATTGTTAGACCTAAAGACTTAACGATTTTAGAAATTCATCCAGAAACACTAGAATTACTTAAAAGCCGTAATTATGGATCCATTGTTAGTGAACCAGGGCCATTTATCCATACAACGGATTTGGTTGTTCTAGCCGTTAAACCACAAAATGCGGAGGAATTGTATCCTACAGTCAGCCCTTATTTAAACAAAGATAAAGTCATTTTATCTATTATGGCAGGCGTTACCTTAGCAGAGATCCAAAAAGGACTTGGGGTGGATAAGGTCATTCGATCTATGCCTAATTTACCCGCTCAAGTAGGAATGGGTATGACCGCTTTTACCGCAACCGAAGCTGTAACTAGAAACGAACTTATCGAAGTACAAAACCTACTTAGTACAACAGGTAGAGCCATTTATTTTGATAAAGAAGAGTTGATTGATGCTGCTACTGCGATTTCGGGTAGTGGTCCTGCTTATGTCTTTTACTTTATGAAGGCGATGAGTGATGCAGCAGAAGGACTAGGCTTTACCGAAGCACAAGCCGAATTATTAGTCTGGCAAACTTTTATGGGTTCTATGCACCTACACAACAAGAATACTTTTACCTGTGACGAATGGATTAAAAAAGTGTCCTCTAAAGGAGGAACGACAGAAGCAGCCATTAAAGTATTCAATCATCATGAAGTACACGAACATATTTTAAAAGGCATTAAAGCAGCCTTTGACCGTGCAGTAGAGTTGGGCAAGGCTTAAATTGACTTGATTGATACCAGATCACAACATCTTATTTATACCAACTCTACCATATTATCAAATAAAAAACATGTACTTGAAATCCCTCATACTAACATTCATCATTTTACTACTAACAGCAGGTGCAATATTTGCCCAGCCTGTTGGTGGTAATGTCAATATATTTGACCGCAATAGAAGTGAGGTAGGTTCCTTCAGTAGTTATGATGCTATAGAGGAATATTTTAGGAAGCAATCAGATAAGGAAAAAGCGTTGAATGACTCCATTAATATTGAAAAACGCTTGCGAATTACTCCTAAAGAACTAGAAAAGCTAGGCGCATCAGAAGAAATATTAGATGAGATTCAGGAAATCAATGACTTACAAGATACCCTTCAGGTCGCTAAGGAGGAAAAACGTATTGCGCTATTGAAAGAAAAATATGGGGAGGAATATGTGGATAGTCTGGATTATGATGAGGTGAATTATTACCTAGAAAAACGCAAAGAAGATTTAATCAAAAAAGCTCTGGAACTGCCCGAACCTTATATCTATGGGCATAATTTCTTTCGTAGAAGTGTTTTAGATATTTTCTTCAATAAAAATCTAAACGAGCGAATACCTGATAATTATATTGTGGATGAAGGAGATCGCATTAATATCACCACTTGGGGCAATAATTACGAAACGAATCGCATCTATAGTGTAGATCGAGATGGAGCTATTTATCCCGATCTGATTGGGCAGGTGATCCTAAAAGGTTTAACTTACAAACAATCCCAACAAATCATACAACAAAAATATGCCAAAGCTCTACAAATAGAACCCAATACCATCAATGTTTCAATGACGCATACAAGGATAGTTTCTGCCAATTTTGTAGGAGAATTATTTCATCCTGGCACTTATTCCTTTCCACCTAGAACAAGTGTATTCAATATGCTAGTGGCCATTAATGGACCAACGCAATTGGGTTCGGTTAGAAATATTTTTATTAAGCGAAATGGGGAAACAATTAAGACCCTTGATGTTTATCAATATTTGAATAATCCTGATAGCAATCAAGAATTTTACCTCAATGAAAATGATTATGTAGTCGTTCCCACCATTGGAAAAGTAGTACATATTAGTGGACAAGTAAGGCGACCGCATAATTATGAGGTATTAGACTCAGAAGGCTTGCTAGATTTAGTTGCCTATGCTGGTGGATTAGATGGTGGGGCATTTACCAAAAGCGTTAGTATCAAACGTTACCAAAATAATTATGAAGTCCTACTCAATATAGATTTGGATAGTTTGCAACGTTATAATATCCATTATCCTTTATTCAATGGAGATAGCATTTTTGTCAATAAAATACCTGGTCAATTAAGGAATTATGTTGCAGTAGAAGGAGCAGTAAGAGTACCAGGTAGTTATCAGATTCGCAAAGGAGATCGGATTAAAGATATTTTGGACAAATCACAAGGCATTTTACCAGAAGATGCCAATATGGAGCGAGCTTATATCCTTCGAACAACAGCCGAACAGAATCGAAAAATCATCCCATTTAGTCCTAAAGAAATCATGAATAACACCTATTCACCGCAAAATATTGTTTTGCAGAATATGGATACCATACAGGTGATTTCTGC
Source organism: Bacteroidota bacterium (assembly GCA_020628015.1). Classification (GTDB taxonomy): domain Bacteria; phylum Bacteroidota; class Bacteroidia; order Chitinophagales; family UBA2359; genus JAHDFT01. The sequence continues at coordinate 6,468 of JAHDFT010000029.1, read as the reverse complement.
CTATTTGTCTAGGGAAAGTATCCCTGTCAAGGTGTTTGGGGCGGTTCTACAACCTGGAGATTACGAATTTGCCGAAGGCTTAACCCTCAAAGACCTCCTCTTCTGGTCTGGCGGCTTGAGGAAAGAAGCAGCTAATAATCGTATTGAGGTTTCTCGGTTGGTGATCTTTACGGATGAAACTTCTGGAATCAAAAAAAATGAACGGATCATTGTCAAAAAGCTAGAAATCAACCCTGATTTAAGCATTGATCAAAACTCTGAAAACTTTGTTCTACAACCTTATGACCATATTTTTATCCGTTCCCTTAAAAATTTTGAGGAACAACAAATCATCAAATTATATGGAGAAATTAATTATCCTGGAGAATACGCTTTAACCAATAAGGAAGAACGTGTTTCTAGTGTAATTAAAAGGGCTGGTGGCTTTTCTCCTCATGCTTTTCGTAGTGGAGCCAAACTGTATCGCAATCAAGATAGTACAGGTTATGTTTTACTAGATTTATCCTTTGGCAATACCGATACTTGGGTCAATGCCAAAAATCCGCTTAAACGCTTTCTACAAAAGAAGGAAGTGGAATTAGATCGAGCTAAACAAAAACGTTATAATTATATCCTTTCAGCAGGCGATTCCCTCTATATTCCGAAAATGACCAATATTGTCACTTTATCTGGTGCAATGGCGCATTTTGAGCTAGATACACTAGGGCAAGTTAGTACACCTTTTGTGGGCAATCGACGAGCGAATTATTATGTCAATCGTTATGGTGGTGGTTTTAGTCGATTTTCTAAAAAATCACGTACCTATGTTCAACAACCGAATGGCGAGGTAGATCGAGCAAGGAATTATGTATTGTTTAATGTTTATCCAAAGGTCAAAAATGGCGCAACTATCGTTGTAGACATCACCGACCGCAAGCGTTTTGAACCAGAACGCTTAGAAAGACGTAAAGAAAGAAACTGGAATGAGGCCTTTGATAGTGTTACAGCTAAGGTAGCTACGGTTTTTACTTTGTTATTGTTGGCAACTCAGATTCAAGGAGCAGGGAATTAATTTAATTTTAAAAAGACAGACCAATTACACAAACATCAGCACATACCGATACCAATCCTAATACTATATCGTTGAAACAAGCGATACAAACAGTTTTGGATTATCTTTTAGAACTGGTTCGCAAATTCTATGTCTTTATCATTTTATTTGCGATCTTTTACTATGTTGCTCGCTATTATGCCAATCAAAAGGAGGTGACTTATTCTGGCAACCTGTCTTTTATGGTCAATACGGCTAAAGGTGGTGGTGGTTCTGGATTAGCTCAGTTAGCAGGTCAATTTGGTTTCTCTGGTTTACGCCTAGGAGGAGATGTAAGTACAGAGCGAATTTTGGAATTGATGCGTTCTAAAAAGATGCTGTATAAAGCCTTGGCTAGTACAGTAGAGATGAATGGTAAAACGGATATGCTTTTCAATCACTATATCCGAGCCTTTAATTTGCATGAAGACTGGGCAGAAGACTCTGAATTAAAAGGCTTTACATTTCCTAGTAAATCTCCTAGTAGTTTTAATTATAAAGAAAATAAAGCAGCAACGATTATTCGTAATGAAATCATGCGTGATGCCTTAAATGCAAGGGTATCTGAGGGAGGGATTATTACCGCTATATGTAATTCGGTTTCTGATGAATTTTGTAAGCATTTTTTAGATGAATTATATAAGGTATTACGGACTTTTTATGTTAGCAAAACCATTGAACAACAAAAACGCTCTTATCAAGAAATAGAAGGGCGAGTTGATTCTCTACATCGTCAATTATTGGCAGCAGAATCTGCCTTAGCTAGTTGGTGGGATTCCAATAAAATCGCTTATGGAGCGGGTACCTTAAGTGGAACTAAATTAATGAAAAGAGAACGTTTACAAAACGAAGCCGAAGTATTGAAGATTATGTATGAAGAAGCCTTGAAATTCCGAGAAACGGCTAATATGAATCTTTTAAACACCACACCAGTCATTCAACTAGTGGATTACCCTACTCTTCCCTTAAATAAACAAGAACCCAATCGTTTGATGGTGTATTTAATTGCTATTGTAATGGCTTTTGTTGTTAGTGTGGTTTTAATTTGGACGAATAAATTGGTGATGGATGCTTTGAAGAAATAAGGTTTTAAACCACCATTTTTTTCCAATGCCCAGTATACATATAGCCCCAAGTCAGCACGACCATTGCCATCCAGTATAGTAACTCCGATCCCCAGACATAACCCAATCCTAGAAAAAACACCTTCACTACCGCAAAAGCATAAATCAAGTAAATCACCACAGAAGCCGACTCGATTAATAGAGACAACATCGTTGCGCCTGTACCTACCAAACCATTGAATACCACAACAGAAATAGAACCTGCTAAAAGTGTCACTATAATCACCTGTAGAATGTCTTCGGCACCTTTTATGACTTCAGGATCATTGGTAAAAACGGATAAAATCCAATCAGAAAATAGGATTAGAGAGAGGCAGGGGGTAATGGTAAAAATAAAACTGAGGATCGCTGTTCGATTAATGGCTAAATAGACCTGTTTGTACTTTTTCTGCCCAATAATATTACTGACTAAAGCATTAGCAGCCGAAGCAAAACCCCAAGCAGGAATGCTATAAAAAGTATATACATATTTCAATACAGTAGAAATAGATAAAGCTCTTTTCCCCATACTTTCAATCAAACTAAATAGCAAAAACCAGCCTCCTAAACCAACGACAAATTGAATGACAATAGGCATAGACAAACGGTTGATTCTGCTTACAATATCCTTATCATATACATGCTTTTTTAGTACATCATAAGCTAATAAAGTCTTATCCTTTAATATATAAGCAATACCGACTACAGCTCCTACAATTTCGGCAATAGTAGAGGCCAAGCCTGCTCCTGCGATCCCCATTTCTGGAAAGCCATAATAACCAAAAATCAAGCAATAATTCAAGCAAACATTGGTGATAAAAAGAACAGAGGTGACTACCGCAATAATTTTGGTACGGCCAATACCTGTATATAAGGCCATCAGCGCAAAACCAAAGAAACTAAAGAAAATACTAAATGCCCTATAATTAATATATACCAAGCAAGCGTCATATATTTGTTGATCGGCAATGAATAGGCTAAGTACTAGAGGGGAGCCAAAAAATAGGAAGAAAAATAGGAAGAAAGCCACTACCATTTCTAGTAGAAAAAGATTGTAGGTAATTGCTCCCACCTCCTTGTACTTATTCTCTCCTACTCGACGGGCAATCAAAATTTGTCCGCCTCTTGATATACCAAAACCAATCATCACCATGACCAAATAGTAGATGGAAATCAAACCCACGGCTCCAAACTCAACTTCTCCTACTCTACCCAAAAAAATAACATCTGTAATCCCTATAAAATTTTGGGCAAAAGACCCAATAATAATCGGATAGGCTAATTTCCAGATGTCTTTATATGAAGCATTTATCCGCACAATATTCTTTTTTTTAGAAATTTAACCCAAGCCTATACATTATGTTTAATCGAAAAGTGACTAAACTTTTAATTTTAACCTTGTAAATATGACAGATTTTAAGATAATTTTTTCTATCTTAAATCAAAATTGTAAAAGACAGTTTCTTAGGAGGCAAATATAGGCCTTCCTAAAAGGAAAAATCACATTCTGTTTACAATAAAAACGTAAAGCTGTTCAATAACAGCACAAAAATTATTATAATTGCATAATAATGGGGGAAAAATAGAATGTTCTATTCACTTAATAGACATTTATATAATTATTTTTCCACCATACTAGATACAATTAATTACCTTTTTATTTTTACTATTTATCAAATTAATGGAAGTATAAGGCTATCAAATACTAGCTTATACCTCTATTAAATCGACAAACCTTTCCTTGTTTAAATAACCAAGTGGCATGAATATTATTAAACTAATTTTAAATTTGCTCTTATTAGCTGGGGTTGTATACTTAGGTTACACGTTATACAACAGCATCAAAGAACCAATAGTTTTGGAAGCAGAGAAAGATAAAAGAAGAACGGCAACTATTGAAAAGCTAAAAGACATCCGAAAAGCGCAAATAGCATTCCGTAAACAAACGGGAGCTTTTGCAGGGGATTTCGACACCCTATTGACCCTCATCAAAACAGATAGTTTCGATGTAGTCAAAACGATTGGAGACCCTAATGACTCTACAATTGTAGTAAAGAAAGAATTGGTAAAAAAATCTATTTTAGATTCTTTATTTAAAGGAGATAGTCGAAAAGTTGACGCTTTACCTAAAGTACCAGTAGGAGATGACTTAGAATTCCGCATTCGTTCTCGTATGGTAGAAAAAAATGCGGTAGAAATTCCTGCTTTTGAAGTTTCTGTACCTTATGATGATTTATACAAAGGCATCAAAAAGAAATATTGGTTAGATTTGGAAGGAGAAAAACTTAAAGTCGGAGATATTAGGGAGGCAACGACGACTGGTAACTGGGAAAACTAGCTGCTGAATAAACGATTGACCTCAAAAAAAATCTACTTAGTGATGGATTAGAAATAAATTAGGGCGAAATATCCTTTCAATTATTTAGTCTAAGACAAGGCGCAAAAATAGCGCATACATGGAATGTACGTAATATTTTTGCAACGCAGTATTAGACTAAATAATAAAGGATATGGCCTAATTTATTTCTGTTCCATCACTTATACAGTATATTCATTGAAGGCAGTATTATTATTGGTTTAATTTAATTAGGTAAATCAACAATAATACTGTCTTTGGTATTTATTTTTATCAAGTTTTTTATTGATTATAAAAGCACTCCATCAAGAATAGCAGTAAAGAATTATAAAATTATCAACTATTAATGTTGATAATTCTTAGCTAAATAGCTATTTTTGTAATCTAATTGTAATTACCCCCCTTATTATCTGTGTGCTTCATTCATAATCAAAACCTAAAATGCTGTCAACACTGAAAGCTTTGAACGACATACAAATGAAAGTGGATACTGTTAGTCCTAATTATTCAGTTAGTGACTGTGATAAGTATTATTTGTCTGTCTACATTGATTATACAACTGTCTCTTATGCACTGACTCATGCAGAGCTACAAGAGGTGGTATTGGTACGTTCTTATCAATTAGGTACACATACCAATAATTTTGCGGCACAATTGGCCATAAGTGATTTTCTAAATAATCAAGAAGATTTCAAGCATCCTTATAATCGGGTTGCTGTGGCGATTAATCACCATCGTTTTACGCTTGTTCCCAAGGAATATTGTCATTACGATTACCTCGCTCGCTTCTATGCTTTTAATCATCCTTTGGAGGATGACATTAAGATTCGTATGGATAAACTGGAAGATTTGCCTTTCAATATGATCTACAGCATCAATCAGTTTGTATTAACCGCCATTAAAAATACATTTTCGACTTTTACCATCCATCATATTGGTTCCTTTACCACTCCCCTCTTAATTCGCTTAAATGCAGCGTATAATTTTGGGAAAACAGCCTATATTAATATTGCAGAAAAACACCTCTGCATTAGCTGCTTAGATGGTGAAAACTTGCTATTATACAATCAATACAATTACAATACAATAGAAGATTTGCTTTATTTTGTCATTAATGCAAGTCAACAAGTAGGTTTCGATATTGAAAAAGATAAATTTATTTTTACAGGTAATTTTGATGAATTAGATGATCGTTTCCGCATCTTCCAAAAGCATCTGAATCAGGCTGAATTGGGTTCTCGTCCTCCTAATAAGACCTATAACGACTATTTGAATATACTATTGAACAATCAATTTTTCCATCTTTTTTGCATCAAATAATTGCTTTAGCTTATGCGTATAATAGGAGGTCAACACAAAGGTTTTCGATTTAGTCCACCCAAAAAAACGCCTGCCCGACCAACAACAGACATTGCTAAAGAAGGGCTTTTTAATGTAATCAATAACTATTTTGATTTTGATACTATTAAGGTACTCGATTTATTTGGTGGTACGGGTAGTATTAGCTATGAATTTGCGTCTAGGGGCTGCACAGACATTACCCTTGTAGAAATCAGCCGCATCAATATTCCTTTTATTTATCAAGTTATTAAAAAATTAGATTTGCCAATTAAGGTGGTCAAACAAGATGTATTCAAATTTATTAAAAAAACAAATGAACAATACGATGTGATTTTTGCAGGTCCTCCTTATCCATTAAAAACATTAAATACTTTACCAGATTGTGTATTGGTGGACAATCAATTACTAAAGCCCGATGGCTGGTTTATACTAGAACACAATCCTAATCATAATTTTAAAGATCATCCTTGTTTTGAAACTTCACGAAACTATGGAACGACCATTTTTAGTCGATTTGGTCCATTAGGAACAAGTGAAAAATAAGTTTACCTAGTTCTAAGATATTTGGGGGTATATCTTCTTTCGCCCTGAAAGGGCAT
>JAHDFT010000028.1:1267-20243 GCA_020628015.1 Bacteroidota bacterium | reverse complement strand
ATTCATAGAAACACTAGAAGCTGAATTTCAAAGCAATACCAATGAAAAAAACGCTTTGAAGCAAAAAGCCTATATGCGAAATCAATTTGAATTCTATGGATTAAGCGCAACAGAGAGAAGAACCATTCAAAAACCCTTTTTATTAAAAGAATTCCGACCCAATAAAAGTGAATTAGAAGAGCTTATAAAAATACTTTGGACAAAGCCACAAAGAGAATATCAATTGTTTGCAATGGATTTACTCTTGAAATATGTTAAGGAATTTGAAAAAGAAGACATTGCTTTACTAGAGTATATGGTCACCAATAAATCCTGGTGGGATACAGTCGATATGATAGCAGTAAAATTAATGGGAGCCTATTTCAAAAAGTATCCTGAAGCAAGAAAACATTACGTAGAAAAATGGTTGGAATCACAAAATATTTGGCTACAAAGGTCAGCATTATTATTTCAGTTGAAGTACAAAAAAGAACTAGATACAGAATTATTAAGCCTCACAATTAACTCCTTATTAGGATCAAAAGAATTTTTTATCAACAAAGCAATTGGATGGGTTTTAAGAGAATACAGCAGGACAGATGCAGCATGGGTGATTGAATTTGTCCATAAAACGGAATTGAGTGGATTGAGTCGTAAGGAAGCATTGAGATTGATAAAGTGAGTATTTGAAAATATATAGAAATAGGTTTTTTCAAATAGTTTCAATAAATACTGAAACTATTGAAACTTCTGTACGTCCAATAAGGTTAGAAAGGTATACAATACTTAAACATTCACCAAACCAAACCAAAATGGACAAAATAATCATATTCGGCGGTACAGGATTCATTGGACTAAGCCTTGCTAAACACCTCAAGAACAAAGGCTTAAAGCCCATTGTAGTCGCCCGTAACCAACCAAAAAAGCCTATCCCACATGAATTTAGACAATGGGATGCCATAAGTGTAGGCAAATGGGCAGAGGAACTTAACGGAGCCAAAGCCATCGTCAACCTAGCAGGAAAAACGGTGGACTGCATCAAAACACCAGACAATTGTGATTTAATCCTACGTTCAAGAGTAGATGCTACCAAAACAATCGGCAAAGCCATCAAAACAGTAGAAAACCCACCAAAAATATGGATTCAAATGTCTACTGCTCATATTTATGGCGATCCACCCACACAACTTTGCACAGAAACCGCAACACCAGGATATGGATTAGCTCCATTCGTAGGAAAAGCATGGGAGGCAGCCTTCTTGGAGGCTCTACCAGAAACAACCAGAGGAGTCAGACTCCGAACCAGCTTTGTCATTGGAAAAAACGGTGGAGCATTAGCCAGCCTACAACGCATCGTCAGATTGGGACTAGGTGGCACCGTGGGAAGTGGGACACAAGGCATGAGTTGGATTCACGAATACGATATGAACGAAATCATCTATCAAGCCATTACCAATGATGCTTACAAAGGCGTTTACATCGCCAGCGCACCCAATCCCGTAGCAAACAAAGTATTCATGAAGCTCTTGCGAAGGAAAATGAAAATCCCCATCGGTCTACCTGCACCCGAATTTATTGTCCGAATCGGAGCCAAACTTGTATTCCGAACAGATCCAGAATTGGCTTTATATGGACGGTATGTGAAGTCTGAGCGATTAGAGAAGGAAGGTTTTGAGTTTAAGTTTCCTAATTTGGCTGGGGCTTTGGAGGATTTGGTGTGAACAACTAAATATTCACCCAAAATTAATAATCAATAACTCGAAAAATCCCCCCTTTGCCCCATATACCTCGTACAAAACCAATCCACCAAACCTTCTCGCAAAGTAGGGGTATTCCCTTGCCAGGCAGTAACGAAAGGACGGAAATTTGCAGGTACAAAAGGCATTTCTCTAGCTATCCAAGTTTTAAAAGCCTCATTATCTGTCACATTTTGGTGATATACGGAATTCAATCGTTGAACAGCTTGTGTACAAATTGCTCGTCTCCCTCTTTCGGCTCGGAAATTATGCTCCGTACTATAAAGATCATCAGAAGCACGTTCCCCTTCACCTTGAGGACCATCAAACACTCGCCAAGTAGGATTTCTAGTGGTATGACCAGCAGTACGATGTCCCCAAATTTCCCGATTTTGCCCCTCTTCACGATTCAACTCATCCCTTAAAGTATCCGCAAAACTACCTTCGCCACCTGTTTCATGATCTTGCTCGATTTGACGAGTACTTGTTCGCACTTCTCTAGGGTTTGGTGCATTTTCTACTGCTTCCCCACGTCTTTGTTGTCGTCGTGCTGTACGGCCTGCGCTTACAATATCACTATCATGACCATCATAAGTGCCTGCCGTCAAACAAGCATACATAATCAACCGTCCCGTATCACTCAAATACGGATCAACGGCATTAGCAAAACCTTGAGCCGTCTCTACCTTTTCTACTTGGGTACTCCGTTCTTGATAAGCAGCCTCCTCACTATCTGGTGCGGCTCTGCGGTTACTTCTTGCTTGTCGATTTACTCTTTCCGAAGTTTCTTGGTCATTAGCAATTGCATTGCCACCACCAAAATTGAGGTAATCATTCAATCCATGTGTAAATAAAGCAAGCGTTTGTATTCTGACAGGTGTTTCTGTTTGTAGGACATTGGTTAGATGCGTAGTAACTGTTCGACAATAACTAACAATCTCACTAATATGGGCAACAGGTTGAGCAGCATTACTACCAAAAATGACCTGTCCACCTTGTACCATAATGGCAGCATGTTCAGCCGCAAATTCTCGGCCTGCTGTGGCAAAAGTACGTTCATTATTATCAAAAGGGGAGGCTTCAGAAACATATAGGGAAAGGGTCAAGCCTCTAGCAACTGCATCTCTCAATTGTTCTGTTGATGCAGGAGTTTGTGTATTAGTGGTAGTCTGCTCACTAGTTGCAGCATTACTACCTCCTGTTTGACCATCAGCGACCTGTCTTTGTACGGTCTCCGTTGAAGAAACCTCTGATAATTCAACCAATTCAGCATGATCGTAATCCGCAGTTTCGCTTTGTCGTTGTACAGGCTGCCTATTAGCAGGGCTAAAAAATGGCGCACTATTATTTTGTGTACGATTGGTTCTTATTTGTTGTTGAGTATGTTCGTTAGACATTGGCAATGGATTTTGTACTAAACTCAATAATAGGTGGCGTTAATAAAAATGGATAGATTTTGTAGATATTCGGTTTTATACGACACTCATTGTTGAATTTAGTTTTATATAAAATTAAGAAGATGAAAAGAATTTTGGGTGTATAGTGTTTGTTTTTAAGGATATAGGAGCTTTTTTTTACAGTTATATGATTTTGAATAATAATTGTAAATACAGGGTTATTAAAAATATGTGTTGCTTGTCTTATCACCCTAGTTAAAATCTTATATTAACTTGGCTCCTTTTGCTTTTTAGAGATATAATTAAAGACTTTTACAATCACTTGATCTTTAGAGTTTTTAGTGAATCTAGGTAATTCAGGGCTAATACCACCATTTTGTTTAGCTTTTAAGAAGACATTAAATCCAATAGTTGTTTTACCAGTTATTCTAGCCAACATTTTAGCATTATCTATACCATGACAGGTCAATACACGTATGAGATCAACATTATCCTTTCCTAATGCTTTAGCAATATTCCAAAGTTGTTTAGAAGAATAGGTCGAAATATGTTCATCTTGTTGATAAAAAAGATCATTTCTAATATCGTTTTGCTCGTTAAAATCAATTCTGGCTTTATCTCGATCAATTAAAGGATGCTCATCCAAAAACGCAGTAATGATTGGAATAAGTTGATCAGAATTGGCGTATTCCTGACTCAATAATCGAAATTCGGCTAAATGATCTTGATTGATCCATGCTTCGGGGATGTCCTTTTGAGCAGCAATAAATTCATTAAGCCGTTCTTCATTATATACTGAATCATTCTTAGCTAAACCATGAGCATTAATATCAAGTGTATTATGGTCTGTTCCATAAAGAAAACCAGGAGCAATCGCACTATCTGTATGATAAACTTGTTGATTTCTTTCATCAAAATCTACATTATCTAAAGTAAACTGATGTCCCTCATTTTGTTGTTCCTCATTCCTAAATATACTAAAGAGGATTTCTGTAAATTCAAAAGGGTCTATATGTGGCGCAATTTCCTGTCGAATATTTTCAGTTATATTTGGTGATGGGTCATAATTTTTATCCCATGAAAGTTGCCTATTTGTATGATGGCTAGATTTATTTTCACTATCTCTTAATGTTGATTCAGCAGCTTCTATTTTACAATTGGACTCCATAGCTTCTACATGATCATAACTAGTCCTATGCTTAATTTCCTTTATGTCCTGTAGAGTCAACTCTTGCTTCTCCTCAATTCTTTGGGCAATATCTGCTTGACAATCTTTGATATACTGTAGATGCTTATTCAGCATTTCATCATTAGTAATGCTGGATAAAACACTACCATGCTGAAGTAATTTTTGAGTCAAAGGCAAGCCCAGCACTTTAGTAGATTCTATAATCACTTTAGCATAAGACACCTTTGATAGAATCAAATCTAGCTGGGCATTGCTCTGAGTCAAGATAGATAGGAAATGGGTTTTGTCTGTTACTTGATTGAGTTTAGATAAAAGATTGACAAATCTATTGTCCATTGCGCTTTGGTGAATTGATTGTTCTCCATAACTAATATTACTACCGTTTTTATTCAGTTGATCAATGACACTAATCAATAAACTGGTATCACTAATTTGATCCAGAAGATGACCTAAATAAGTAAATCTTTGGGTTTCTTTTAAGAAGAGATTTAAGGCACTAATTTGATCCAAGCCTTCTAGGAATTGCATTAATTGTCCTGGCTGTTGGGTATTGTCCAGTAATTGAAAAAAATGACCTTTACTTTTTGGTCCAACAGCCTCATTCAAAGCCAATAAACGACCAAAAATTTGATGATTTAATAATTTGGTCAAAACAGCTTCATCAGAAATCATTTGACTAATTTCTATTATTGCTGCTTCACCCACCATTTCCACATAAAAATCATATTTTGTACCTAATAATTCTTGTAAACGTTCTAGGGGAATAGAAGAATTGGGCTGTTCATTTTCTTCTGTTGCATCACCTTGTGCGACAACTCGTTCATGAGCTAAATCCTCTACTTCGGCTGTCTGTTCTTCCTGCTCCACCTGTTCCCGATCCTGCCCACTATTATTGTTGACAGGACGGGAACGGAGTTGAGTTTGTGGAGCATTTACCTTAGTCTGGGGTAGAGTAATTGGAGCTTTAGGTTGAATAAAAGGATGTACTTCTTGATGCTGGGTATTTATATCTTCTAGAGTATTTTTAAAAAAGAGTTCCGAGTCAATATGATTTTGCCCTTTAAAAAAAGGACCTTTTTCCTTTTTCTTTTTTTGTTGTCGATTAGATTGGTGTTGTGGACTAAGATTCATATTGGTAGTGTTGTTGTTTCATTTTTTGTTGATTTACACACTACTAATCAGAGGATGGAAAAAGGTGAACCGTTTTTAGACAAAAAAAAAGTAGATCAATGCAATAATGAATATTATTTGGAAGAGTAATCGAAAAAAAGTATTATTAGTGATGGATTAGAAATAAAGTCGGCCAAAATATTCTTTCAATTATTTAGTCTAAGACAAGGCGCAAAAATAGCACATACATGGAATGTACGTAATATTTTTGCAACGCAGTATTAGGCTAAATAATGGCAGAAGCGGTAGTAAAATATACTTTACCCGAAGACAATGAACAAATTTTTGCCAGCAGATACAAAACAATCCTCCCCACAAAAGCCGAACTCAAACTCCTCCTCAAAAGCACCCATGAATCATAAGACCATTTACAGACGTATCTCGATAGGTCTCCGCTCTCTCACCATCCCTAATTCCGTAATCCCTCGTACAGACGTATCTTGATACGGCTCTCTTAATACCTCTCTTGTGACCTAGCACCCCTACAAGTGTCCCAAAATTAAGCATTTTCGCTCCTACAGGGCGAAAAAATGGATTTTATTACGTAAATTCGCAATTTAAATATATCTCACAAATAACCATGAGTGAAGTAACTATTGTACTGAAAGACAGCATTACAGGCAGAGAAGTAGAAATGGAATTGCCAGATTATGAGCCAATAAGAGACCTACTACCTGCCATCACCCATGCTTTAGGAATCGAATACGCAGAGCAACGCCAACTCCAAAACCGTTCGCAAGCGTATGATTATCTTGAAACAGACACCTTAAAGTCAAGGGGAACCCGTAATCAGGATATATGCATCCTAAAATACGAAACCATTCAAGGATAAAAGCAGTTGTTGTCTTAGGTGTCTACAATAAGTAGAACCCCAGTAAAATCATTGCTCGCAATGACTCACAACTCAGAACTGCCTAATCACATCTTACAGCAATAATCAATGCAGCTTAATCAGACCTTACACTACATTGTAAAACCGTTGCTTGCAACGGCTCAAGCACCAAAAACAAATAATCAATCTTACTGTAATTATGGGAAAAGTACGAGACATAAGGCTTGCCGAAGATCAAAAAAAGATCACACAATTAGCGGCACGCTATCCATTCCTCAAAATCACACAAGTGAAGGGCAACCCAGCATATCAATACTTGCTAGTCTTTCAATTGTTAGGTTATGTGAATGCCAAAGGTGACTTAGCACAATTGCACCCTTTATTGGTGACTTTCCCTGAAAAATATCCCTTTGCTGCACCCCCTAAATTTACTTTCCTAAAAGGACTATTCCATCCCAATGTTTATCAAAACGGAGATGTTTGTCATGGCTGGTACCTCAATAATTGGACCCCTGCCATTCGAGTAGATGATTTATTGATGGACATTATGAAAATGATCTGCTTCAAAAAGGATTCCTACAATCTTGCCAGCCCAGCCAATTATGATTGTGATCGGGATTGGATTGCTAGGCATCGCATTCCAGCAGATTACATCAATCTCAATCTGGGGTATATGGATACCCTACCTAAAAATATGCCTGTACCAGAAAAAATTACCAAACAAAGAGAAGTCCCAGATTTCAAGTCACAACCCACAGCTAATGAGCCACCAAAAGGCGATTTTTCAGCTTCGGGTTTACATTCTGTAAGCTTTAAAGGCATTAAGGTAAAAATTAAAAAATAAGTGAAGAGAGCTAGGTTTACTGTGAGACAAATTCATCAACAAGGGTATTTTATTTACTAAACGAAAACCTATTATGAAAATCCGAATCATCCGTGAGAAAAAAATAGAAGCGCAACGTTTCAAAATGCCTGGACGAAACTCGGATTTTACCAACGTACATCAACCACCAAGCAATCCTTCCAAAAGTTTCAGTAGCACACTAAATGTTTTTATATGTCGGCAAGTCTGGGAAAGCATTCACCGACATGCCGAAATAGACATGAGTATAGAAATGGGAGGAGCCTTATTAGGATTGTATGGCGAAGATAATGGGCAGCCTTTTATCCTAGTAACCGATGTCTTACATCAACCACCACAATACTCCGCAGATCCAACAATGGTACGCTTTACTCGTCAATTTTACGATGATGTAGAATATTATATGGATCAATTAAAAGCAAATAATAAGGATATTTTGCGTTTAGGTTTGTATCATACCCATCCCAATTATGGGGTATTTATGTCTCGAACAGATGAACAAACCTTAAAAGGCATCTTCAAAGCTCCTTACCAAATTGCGATGGTGGTTGATCCAGTAAAAAGGGAAGATGGGGTATTCATGATGTCTGGTCAAAAGGTCACAAGACAACAAGGTTTCAAGATTTATGACACCCCAAAACCAGAGTATCGCCTACATCAAGGACAAACCCTCAACCCCTTAATCGCTAGATACAATGCCCATTTACAATTAGATCCTCATCGACAAATTACCCCTAAAATTCCAGTTTATACACCTCCCAATTCAACACCTCCAAAGACTATAAAAACGACGCAAAATATAGACAAACGATCCAAAATTAGTTTGCGTCAAGCACAAAAACACACAACAACACCTCCTAATTCACCAACAACAAATACAGACAAAACTAAAATGCAGGTCAAACGTTTGGATTTTATTCCAAAGATTTGTCCCCTGTTTAATTTGCGTTTTGAATGCAGAACCGTTACTTTACGTAAGTATGTTCGACCAGTAAAAACGCTTGTAGACTACTATGAATTTCCAATGATGCTCTTTTTTGAACAAGCTCTAGTGCAGCAATTGGAAAAACAATGGCATCACCTACAAAATAAAAAAATGGGTGTATTGGCTTTACTACTAGGAAACAGTTGCTATGATAAAAGTCAAAATCTCTACTTCCTAGAACTGACCAGCCTCCAAAATGAGGATCAAATGCCACGATCTGCCAATCTCTACAAAAGATTGCAATTATTATTAAAAGATCATGGCTTGATTCTCAAAAATCGCCTATTAGGATGGGTGTTTTTGACCGAAAATGTGCCTCAACCATTATATCCATTATATGAGCCACACAAACATTTTTTCAAGCAAAAACATCAAATGGGCATGATTGTCAAAATGCAGCAAGATCACATGCAAATGGAGGATACCCAAATCATAGCTTATGATCCTGATTATCAAAAAGCCTTTGAATATTTCCAACATCTGTTTTTGTATCGTAGGGTGTATTAGATTTACCCTATTCTCTAAAATTAACCATAATTGAATGGCAGATTTTTTCTTCATATCGTCGAGCTTCGCACAATGGATCATTTATGTGATCGTCATTGTACTATTGTTATCCCTCTTTTGGGTGATACAAGGAGTTATGAACTATCTACTAGAACAAGAACACCTTTCACAAGCCAAAGACAATGCAGTCAACATATCTGGACGAAAGTTAGATAGGGATAACCTAACCGCTGCCTTATTACAAGATGTAGGAAACAGCCTCATTCAACAACGCATTTCTAGGATATATCAATCGAGCAATCAGGAACAGCTTATTGATGTGCAGACTTTACGTGTAGCAGACGAAGCGAAAATGAGTAGTTCTTTTGCCTTCCAATTTATACGATTTGCCAAATGGGGGATGTTGATTTTAGGCTTATTAGGTGTTTGTTTTAGCTTAGTATGGCTGGCGGCTGAAGCTCCAATTTGGTATACCAAATTACAATTATTAAATCCTATTGATCCAGAATACAAACGCACAGTCAATGCCTTTTTTGAACCCATTCGTAGTGCTGCTTTATGTGGATTCTGGGGACTATTCGGAACGGTTTGTTTGACCATTGCTATGATTCCTTTTTACCGCAATAAACAAACATTTCTCAATCAACTAGATCAATTCACCAATAGCACTTTAATTCCCCTTTATCAGCAACCCAAAAGATTAGCATTAGTGGCACCAAAGGAGACTGAGACTGTAGTGCCAAAAGTACAAGCTCAAACAAATGATCAATCAGCAGAATTAACACAATTGGTACAGACGGTTCATCGCAATACACAAATGATGAATCAAGTGGCGAGTAAATTACAGCAAGTATCTGCACACATCGTTAAGGATTTTGAACACATGGCCAGCTTTGGAGAAAACTTTCAAGCGAGTTCACAACAGCAAACAGAAGCACAGCAACAATTACATAAAGACATTTATTTATTGAGTCAAATTGTAGGCGGATACAAAGATCAGATAGATAATGTCAATGATAAACAATTAAAGATTTTACAAGCATTAGAAACGCATAATGATAGCGTGGAGAGCATTGGACAAAAAATGCTTAGTACAGAATTCAACTTTGGAGATTGGCTTAAACAAATGATAGCTTTATCCAAAGATCAACAAGAAGATTTTAGAGAAAAAATAGACCGTTTACTAGAATTGACCAGATCAAATTTATCGAATACACAAAGTATGGTCAATCGCTTTAGTAAAAGCATCAAAGATTTTGAGAAAAACCTAGAAAGCCTACAACAACACCTCAGTTTTTTCAATTCTGCTATAGAAAATGCTTCTCAAAATGAAATTGCCAAATTAGGAAGTATAGAAAGCCAATTGATTGAACTCAATCAACAGATGAATCGACCTATGATGAGTGCTTATCAAAAGCCCATACCTACTCAACCAGTTCCTATGTTACCAGCTCAAGAATACAATACTAATAGGATAGATGATGAGTATGATCTAACAGCGATGCCAACGGAGCAAGAAATGACCACAGCAATGAATACGCCTGTATACGAACAAGATGCGGTAGAACAAAGAGCCTTAGAACTAGCCGAGCAAATGGTCACAGATCGCATTCGTGCTTATGAAGATGAACGTAATCGGATGATTCAGGAGAGTTTGGAAAATATGGAAACTAGAAGTAAATCGGGAGGAATTAGTCGGGTTTTGAAGAATTTGATGAAGTCGGATGATAAGAAATAAGTTTTGAGATGTTTATTTGTAATGAGTGCATGACATATTTGGGGGAAGGTTTAAGCCTTATTATGAAGGTCTTATACTTAGCCTTTTTGAGATGGGGTATGTTAGTTATTTTTCTTAATGACCGCATAGCGGTCACAGTACGTTAGCCAATAAAAATTCCCCTAGTATCTCGACCCTAGCAGGGTCGCACTCTACCGAATTGCATCAAAAACCCCCCAATATGTCATGCACTCATTTGTAATAATTGCTTGTTTGTGTTTTTAATATGTATAATGTGAAAAAATATGTTTTTCTGTCAAAAAAAATATTGCATCCCATTGGATTTTGGTTTATCTATGCAAAAAAATTACACAAAATAAACTTCCTTTCTTGGTAATGGAATGAAGTAAAGCTAAATGAATATAAAGACAACCAGATAGATAATATAGCACGATAAAAAATACGATACGGTACGATACAACACAAACTTTACTTCCTACCAATTACACACCATTAAAATCTACAATTTACTTATTATGACAGTAACTGCTTCTCCAGTTGCAAGAGCGACTAGTGTTGCTCCTGGAGGATTTGAAGCGGAGAACCATTGGTATCCCAAGGCCTTAAATGCGACCATACATCCAATGGTGAATTTCTTTCTTAATTTGAGCAAGGAAAGAATCATTACCCGTTATTGCCACCTTCATCCAAGGGTGAATAAGATGAAGCTCAGAGAATTACTAGATTACAGATGTAAGTATTTTCTTTGGGCAGGTGCCGATTTAATCAATGTGACCTCTGCTGGTGGGAAAAGGCAAATGGTAATTATTGAAAATAACTCCTGTCCATCAGGACAAAAATCCATGCCTTTGCTAGATGATAACAAAGAAGATGGAGGCTATCGTACATTAATTGAGCGAACTTTTAAGCCTTTACTACGCCCGAAAAAAGGGGTAACTAGGCTACAAGGGGATTTAGCAGTCATTTATGATAAAAATCCAATGGAAACAAGTGCTTATGCAGCAATTATTGCTGATGTTTTCCAAGAAAAGATACATTATGTACCTTTCTTTCAAAATGATACGAATCCTCCTGTGCGTTTTGTCAATGATGTAATGGAGGTTTATAGTGAAGAGGGAAAATGGGTACCGATTCGAGCGGCTTTTCGTTATGTTACTCAGCGGCCTTGGAATCGCATTCCCATCTACACAAAAACCAAAATACTCAATCCCATCTTGGCTTGTTTGGCTGGGGGACGCAATAAAATGGTGGCTGCTAAGGCTTATGACATCTTCAATGGATTATATCAGGAAGATGGACTAAAAATCGTCATTCCTGAAACGATTTGGGATGTAAGCAAAGCAGAAATTCCGCTTTGGGTAAAAAGATTGGGAGGACAAGCAGTAATTAAAATTCCTTACTCAAATGCGGGACAGGGCGTTTTTACCATCATCTCCCAAAAAGAGCTAGATGCCTTTATGAAGCAAGACTTTGATTATGAGCGTTTTATTGTGCAAAGTCTAATCGGTAATTACAATTGGAGTTCGACCAGTTCAATGGGAAAACTCTATCATGTAGGAACAATTCCCAACCTCAAAGGACAAACGTTTGTAGCAGATATTAGAATGATGGTAAGTACAACGGAAGAAGGCATTAAACCTTTATGTATTTATGCTAGAAGAGCTGCCAAGCCACTCATAGATGATGTGGAGGAAGGAAGTGATTCTTGGGCAATGTTAGGAACGAATCTTTCTATAAAAAAGGGGAATAACGAATGGGGTAGTGATACCAATCGCCTAGTTTTAATGGATCGTCGAGATTTTAATAAACTGGGCATCGGATTAGATGACCTCATTGAAGCCTATATTCAAACCGTATTTTCAACGATAGCGATTGACCAAATGTGTAAGCATTTAATAGGCACTAAAGGAAAATTCAAAATGCGTTTATTCAAATCGCTCAATGATGATCCTGCTTTAGTGAAAGAAATTATTAAGTAATAGCAAGGGCAGCTAGTATAATTATTAAGTACTAGCTATAATACTGGCTGCCTAATCAGGTTTGAAATAGTATAAAATGAAGCCAATCAAATTATTAATTTTAACCGACCACAGCAAGCACAGTCAAGAAAATTCTTTATATACACTTGTTCAAAAGTTTTGCCAGCATCCTTTATGTGCATCTGTGCATATTGCCAGTAGAGGGAATCCTGCGAATGAGTCATTTTTCTATGACTTAACAAGGACTACTGTTTGGGTACATAAAGCTAAGGAGGACTTTGATTTTCAAGTGGACGGCCGTCAATTTGTTGAGGATAATCAACAATCTGACTTAGCTTATTATGACCGCATTTTTATCCGTTTACCTCATCCAGTAGCTCCCACATTTTTTAATTTCCTAGAAGCTAACTTTTTACCTGAACATATTGTCAATCGACCATCAGGCATTTTGGAAACAGGCTCTAAAGCATTTCTGCTTCATTTTAAAGAATGGTGTGCGCCTATAAAATGGTGTGAAACCTTAGAAGATATTTTGGAATTTAAAAAGCATTTTCCTATTGTACTCAAACCTGCTTACAACTATGGAGGTAAAGGAATTGTAAAGATCGAGGGGGAAAAGATTGTGTTAGGAAATCAAATTCATTCCTTGACAGATTACCTGCCCCTACTAGAAGAAAATGTACAAAATGAGGGGTATTTAGCGATGCAATATTTAAAAAATGTACAGAAAGGGGATAAAAGGGTGATTGTAGTTAATGGGCAAATTATTGGAGCTTCTTTGCGATTGCCACCAGCAGGCTCTTGGTTATGTAATGCAGCACAAGGAGGAAGTTCCAATTATGCAATTCCTGATAAAGAGGAAGTTCAGATGACACAAGTTATCGCACCTATTTTGAAAAGTAGAGGCGTAATTATGTTTGGCTTCGATACCTTAGTTGGAGATGATGGCAAACGCAAGCTTTCCGAAATTAATACCATGAGTATAGGTGGTATAAAGCAAGCAGCACAATTAGCAAATCGCCCATTGGTCAAAAAAACGGTTGATTTGCTTATGGGTTATTTTTTAGAAGTGTAAATGATTGATTGAGAATGAAAGAATTGATGCAAGTACCAATTATTCAAAAATTGGAATTAGAACAAATACCAGCTCAAACCCTTAGTAGATACTGGTTACATATTGTCTCTGATGGTTTGGCAAACCCCATTTTAGTCCCTTTAATTATTGCTAAAGGAAAAACAGCAGATAAAATTCTGGGTGTAACCGCAGCCGTACATGGCAATGAGCTAAATGGTATTCCTGTCATTCAGCGTTTATTTAAAGAGATAGATGTAAAACAGTTGGATGGAATAGTGATCGGGATTCCAATTGTCAATGTACCTAGTTTTAAACGCAAAAAAAGACGCTTTAATGATGGGACTGATCTCAACCACATTATGCCAGGAAAAAAAGATGGTAATGTAAGCCAAGTCTATGCCTATCGACTTTTTGACCGAATCATCAAGCATTTTGATTATCTTTTAGACCTCCACACAGCAAGTTTTGGGCGAGTTAACTCCTATTATATAAGAGCAGATATGAAAGATCCGATTACGGCAAAAATGGCTCTATTACAAAATGCCCAAATCATCGTTCACAATCCTCCTTCTGATGGAACGCTTAGAGGAGCTGCTGAAGAATTAGGGATTAAAGCAATCACCCTAGAAGTAGGCAATCCCAATACCTTCCAAAAAGGCATGATCCGAAGTGGATTAACGGGATTATACAATGTACTGAGCTATCTCAACTTTATTGATGAACCAATAGAAATGCCTCAAAAGCCTTCTGTCATTTGTAAGCATTCTTATTGGTTGTATACAGATAGAGGAGGGGTACTAACGGTGCATCCTAGTGTAACAGATGTAGTAAAAAAAGACAATATTATATCAACAGTACAGAATGTTTTTGGAGATGTGATTAGTCAATATCCTAGTCCAGAGGATGGCATTGTGATTGGTAAGAGTGTCAGCCCTGTTAATCAAACAGGTGGGCGAATTTTACATTTAGGGATTATTGATCATAATAGGGAAATAGTGCTAGAACAGGAGGGGATAATAAATTAACATAGAAAAAACGTAGGGACAAGGCATAGTAGGGACAAGGCATGCCTTGTCCATGCTCAAATACACACCTTGTCCCCCCGTAATATTTTGCAAAAGACATTATTAAATTTAGTCCACCATCATCTTCCCAACAAAAACACTTCCCCCCTCACTTCCTCTAATATGATAAAAATACATCCCAGTATTCAAACCTTCCGCATCAATACTAATCTGCTGATTAGACTGTGCATTAACCGATATTTGTCCTAGATTTTTAACCAATTGTCCCTGTAAATTATAGATTTCAATCGTCAATTCATCCGTTTCAGGACTGGTCAAACTTAGCGTGGTTTGCTCAGAAAAAGGATTCGGACTAATATGTGCTTGCAAAGTAGGATTGGCGATTATTTCCCCTGCTGTACTAGTAATTTCATCCGCAAAACATTGAGAGGCAGGATTTGGGGTAATACCTGAAGTACTAAGGGTATAAAATACCCCAGTAATCATCATTTCATCATTAGAAGTCTCTCCCCAACGCACCGATTCAGGACCATTATTAACATACTTCGCTCTTTGAATAATTCCATCACTAATTTTAACAGGCAAAAAAGGATTAAAATAACGAACTGGTGGATGTTGAAAATCATAACCAATTTCTTCACAAGTAGGAATACCATTATACTTAGAGCCATCAAAGATATGTTCCCCTTTTGAACCATCTGGATTACGCAACCAAACATCAAAGTCAGTTCCATATTTATGCGTGTGAGAAGAAACGCCCCAGACATGTAAAGTAGTTGGCACACCATAGGTGAATTCTGACTCAAAGATATGTTCCTGACCATCATTAGGAATATAAATCCCAACATTAGGAATCAAGTCTGAAAACATTTCCTGTTTAGCGGTTCCTTTTTTCTGGGTATACACATTGACATACATATCCGTAGCCAGCACCGCTGTCTGTGAGTAGTTGATAGAATGACCATTTATATCCAGAATACTATTTTTCTGCCAAGTAAAAGCAGTCCCTTCAGGCAAACGCAAATCATAGGAATTTTGATAACCCGTGACATAAGAAACATCATTATGATAAGCATTTGGACGCAATCCTTCTCGCAATCTGTCTGCTGTACTTTCGCTATTAAAACGATACAAAATCAAGTGGTGAGAGCTACCCAATTGAGCATCTAAACGATGGATTTCTGTATCCTCATCTAGGTAAGTATAATATTTACTATAAAACTCTACATTAGGCTGGTCAATGCCTTCCCAAGGTGGTAGGAAAAAAGGGCCATAATGAATCTGGAAGCCTTCAGATGGAGCAGGTTTTTCTGGAATTTGATCATGAGGTACCCCATAAACACCATTTCCATTATAAAACTCTTGAATTAACTCATGGTCAACCACTTCTTCCTGACTATCTGGCGCACCATAAAGAATCCATTGACGAATTAACTCTTTGTGATAATCCGAAAGTTGAATACTAGAATGTGTACCATCTTTATCTTCTATGGGGAGCGATTCTATATCAGGAGCCAAACCATTATTAATATATCTAAATAAAGTACTTCTATAAGGATCACCCTCAAATACCAATTGATGACGTTTAGCGATCAAACTATTATTGGATGGCAATTCATCTATTAAAGTTTGGCGAACTGTTTCCATACTATTACCCCAATCATCACTATGACAGGTCATACATTGAGGAACAAAAACATCGGTATACACTTCTTCAAAAGTACCTACAGCCAAGCTGGATAAAGAAATGTATAATAAAAAGACTGTTGAGAGTAAAAAACATTTTTGTAACATAAATACAAGCTTTTAGGTGTGATGGATAGGAGATGTATTATAATATCAGAAATATACAGGAACTTTTTGGATAAATCAATGACCCCGAAAAAAAATATATTTACTAGACACCTTTTTAAAAAAATATAACATCTGTAAGTTTGTAGTCTTGATAAAACAAAGAGGAAATAGGACTAGTACAATATGTGCTGCTCCGTTTCCTTGTAAATATTGATGTTAATGCTTATTTTCGTCGGGTAGTCACGCAAGTCATACAACTTATCAAACTACAAAGAGCGTTTAAAAAATTGACTTTTGGAACAACAACTCCTTATAGCAAACTGTCAAAAAGGAGATCGTTTAGCACAACGCAAGCTATATGATCGGTATGCCGCCCAATTTTTTGGGGTATGCCGAAGGTATATCTATAAGAAAGAGGATGTGGAGGAAGTCTTATTGAGTGCTTTTTATAAAATATTCACCAAAATCAATCAATACACAGGTAAAGGCAATTTTGAAGGATGGATGCGGCGAATTGTCGTCAACGAGGCATTGATGTTTTTGCGAAAGCAAAATAACCTCAGTACCTTACAAGTAGTGCATACAGAAGATGCCCTGAAAAATATGGCTGTTCGCCCCAAAGCAGATAGCAATATTCGAGAAGGAGAGATCTTAAAATTATTAGATCACCTACCGACAGGCTATCGAACCGTTTTCAATCTGTATGTCATCGAAGGATACAGCCATAAAGAAATTGCTCAATTATTAAAAGTCAGTATCAATACCTCCAAATCTCAATTGCTCAAAGCACGTAGAATGCTACAAGAGATGATGGAAACTTGTTGAAATTGATATTGAAATTGAATAACCATTAGTCCCAAAATAAAATCAATCAATATTTGTAAAATAAAAAGAAATTAATGCAAAAAGACATCGATCAACTTTTCCAAGATCAGCAGCATCAGTTCGATGAAATGCCCAGCGATTTGCTCTGGGATAAACTCGAACAAAAGCTGGATCAACAACCAGAGCGACGACGCATGGTTGGCTGGAAGAGGTATATGGCTGTGGCAGCAGTGAGTCTATTTGCTTTGTTCTCTTTATTATTAATAAATAATTTGTGGAATAATGGTATAGGGGATACTAAAAGTGGCAGTAGTGCGAAAATGGCAGAGCAAATTTCAGCTAGTGAATCAGTAGCTGAGAAGAAGAC
The DNA here is from genome assembly GCA_020628015.1 of Bacteroidota bacterium. Lineage (GTDB taxonomy): Bacteria > Bacteroidota > Bacteroidia > Chitinophagales > UBA2359 > JAHDFT01. The sequence goes on along the minus strand of JAHDFT010000028.1, from coordinate 2,783 downwards.
TGCAAAGGATGAAAATACTGTTGAGACAAGAGATACAGCAGAACTAGAAGAAAAGGCAACTGAAGATGACGAGTTTAAGCATAATGAAGAAGCAGAAGCAGATTTAAAAGCTAGTATAAAAGAAAAAAATCTAGTAGGAAAAAATCTTGCTAATAATAATGCCAATCAAAAAAGTGCATGGGAAGAGGGTTTGGATAAAGAATTAGAGAAACAAAAAGAATTGGAAAAGAGACTTGCCTCCCAAAGGGCAAGTGCCAATAAAACGTATTCTAGTGAAGACAGGGCAAAAGCTTTAGCGGCAGCCGAAAAATTAAAAGGCGAGATAGAAAGAGTAAAAGCAGAACAAGAACGAAGTCGAGAGGAGATGAAGGATGCAGAAGAAGCTTTAAAGCAACAAAAGGAAAGCGAGCGGATGTCAAAGTCATTAAAATTTGAAGCAGAGTCTAAGGCTAAGAAAGAATATATAAATGGATCAAAGACAAGGGAGGCTGCTGCTAGAGAACAGGCAGAACGTGATGCAATGAGAAAAGCTAAGGAAGAGGCGGAACGTATCGCAAAAGCATATGCTAAAAAAGAATTATATTCAAAACCTAAAAAGCAGAAAAATAAGAATTCTAAATCTAAGCCTAAAGCAACAAAAGCAACATCTACTTCGGCAAGTCGTGCAAGTACTGGAGGGGCTAAACCACCTCCAACACCTGCACCTGCACCAATTCCTGAACCTGTTATTGAAGAAGCACCAGAGATAGCAGATGTTCCAGTACCGAAGCCTCCACCACCTCCACCTCCGCCCCAAAAGCAGGATGTATTAACCGAAGGAGATTATGAATTGGAGGAAATAGCAGAAAGCAGGGCTAGTAAAAAAGGAAAAAAAGCACAAAAAGAAACAGACGAAGATAGATTTGCCCGTTTCAACTTAGGGCAGTCGTTGAAGAATAGTCAAGTGGAATCTGCTTCGGAAAAGAAAACAGAAAAAAAGAAGAAGAGTAAAAAAAGTAAAGATCGTAAGGCAAGAAATGCCGATAAGGAAATGGCAGAGCCAAGTGATTTATCTGGTATTCCAGGCTATGGAGAGGATAATGTGGTTAACCCTTATTCCCAAGAAGCTATGAAAGTATTTAAACGATTAATAGGTAAGTGGCAATACCAAAATGGGGCTACTCGTTATACAGAAAGTTGGATTGAAACTGAAACCAACTTTCGTTGGAGCATGAATGGAATATCATTAAAGAATGGTAAAGTTGTGCTAAGAGAAAAAGCAACACTCTTTTTTGATCAGGACAAAACTTGGAATTTAGTAACAAAAGTTAATGGAGGGCAAAGGATAACTTATTATCTAGTAGAAGCAACAAAAGATCAATTGATTTTTTATACACAAGATACCCAATATCCCAAAGTGATTCAGTATGATTGGTTATCTAGCAATAAGATAAGAATCACCTTTAAAGATATGGATGGGAGGCAAGAAAATGAAATGATTTTAAGCCGATAAAATAAATTGATAAATCGTCCCATT
>JAHDFT010000028.1:0-1167 GCA_020628015.1 Bacteroidota bacterium | reverse complement strand
CATCATCAATCTCCACAATCAAAACCAAACAACATTATGAAAACGATCTTCTTACTCCTTCTTTTATGTTTGCCTTTTAACCAAGATAAGGGCAAAGGAAAAAAGGTACAAAAAGCCGATAAAGCCAAAATCCAACTTGCCATTCTCCTAGATACCAGCAATAGTATGGATGGTTTGATTGACCAAACTAAATCCCAAATCTGGAAAATGGTCAATGAACTATCACTTGCCAGAGATGGAGACAATGCAATGCCTGCATTAGAAATCGCCTTATATGAATATGGAAATGATAACCTACCTGCTAGTGAAGGACATATCCGAGAAGTCTTGCCACTCAGCACAGATTTAGATCTATTATCTAAAGAACTATTTGGATTAAGAACGAAGGGAGGGAATGAGTATTGCGGTCAAGTCTTACAAGTAGCTTTAGATCGCCTGAAGTGGAGCGAGCATCAAAATTCTTTACGCATTATTTTTATTGCAGGTAATGAAGGATTCACACAAGGCCGAGTAGATTATAAAAAATCTTGTGCGAATGCGAAGGAAAAAGAAGTTTTGGTGAATACGATTTTTTGTGGTGATTATGAAGAAGGCATCAATATCAAATGGAAAGATGGGGCAGTTTTGGCGGCAGGAAAATACCTCAATATCGACCAAAATGCTTCTGTTGTACATATTGAAGCTCCCCAAGATGCCAAACTAGCTGCTTTGAGTGATTCGCTTAATCAGACTTATATTGGTTACGGTGCAGCAGGTGCAGAACGTATGGAAATGCAAGCGGTACAGGATGCCAATGCCCGTTCTTATGGTATGGCCAATTATGCGAAAAGAGCAGTAGCCAAGTCTTCTTCTAATTATAAAAATAGCTCTTGGGATTTGGTAGATGCTGTGGAGGAAAAAAGAATAGATGTTGCTAAGATGAAGGAAAAGGATTTACCAGAAAATATGCAATCTATGAGTGTAAAAGAACGCCAAAAATACATTGAAGACATGGCAGCAAAACGGAAAGCTTATCGAGAACAAATGCAGGCATATAGTACAGAAAGGAGAGAATATGTCGCTAAGGAGCGTCAAAAAATGTCCACAGGAGAGACAATGGATGAGGCGATTTTACAGGTGATTCGAGAGCAGGTGAAAGCGGCGGGTTATTGTTTTGCAGAGGAGTAA
>JAHDFT010000510.1 GCA_020628015.1 Bacteroidota bacterium | reverse complement strand
AAAAAATAACCCAAAGTGTCATAATTCCCTCCCAAAGAATCACTAACCAAGTATAAAACAACATTTACAAATACAATGCAAAGAGAATTAGAAGAAAAATTTTTAGCGGAGTTGGAGTCGAACAAAGCATCTTTATTAAGAATCTGTTCGGTATATGCAACAGACTCAGAAATGAAAAAGGATTATTTTCAAGAGTCTGTATTCAATATATGGAAATCCCTACCCTCCTTCACTGGCAAATCATCTTTAAGTACTTGGATGTACAGAATTACGATAAATGTTTGTCTTGGCTTGAATAAAAAGCAAAAACGGGCAAAACTAGATTTTATCGAAATTATTGAAGAAAAAGGCCAAATGGATGTAGCCAAACAAACAGATCCAAGATTAGAAAAGCTAAAACAATGTATTAAAAAACTAAATACATCAGATAAAACAATTATCTCGCTGTATTTAGAAGAACTCCCCTATAAAGAAATTGCAACGATTATTGGCATTACCGAAAATCATGTTGCAGTAAAAGTCAAAAGAATAAAAAAGAAATTATTTAACTGTATAAACCAAAACTCATGATTAACGACGAACTAAAAAAGATATGGCAATCCTCTCCTCAAGGAGAAAAGGTTAAATTTGAAAAATCTCGCTTGATTTTAGAACTCCAATCCAGTATGGATACTTTACACAAAAAGATCAAAGCTAGAGATATTGGAGAATACATTGGTGTACTTATAGTTATCCCCGTATTCATATACTATGCCATCACCATTCCTTTCCTCCTCACTAAAATTGCCTCCATACTCATTGCCATTTGGGCCTGTTATGTCGCTTTTCGTTTACGTCAAACGAAAAATGCCCAACCATCTGAATACGATGATAATTACTTAAACTATTTAGAAAAAAACAAACAATACCTACAAAAACAAAAGCAATTATTGGATCAGATTTTCTGGTGGTATATTGCACCTTTTATCTGTTTTTTGACCTTATTTCTAGTAGGATTGCTAGAAGCCTCCCAAAACACTACTTGGATCGTAATGACATTAATCATAGGCATTTTCCTTTCTATAATCATCTATCTACTCAACAAAAAATACGCAAAACAAGAATTTGAAACTAGGATCAATAAAATTGAGGATTTGATTAAGGTGATGAAAGAAGAAGAATAAAACCAGCAGAATGCTACTATTTCTCAAAACTCTAGTAGATTTTTTGCCTATTATCCATTAACTGCTCAAAAATGCGTAAATTAAACTTTCGTCACCAAAACCAAAAAGACTAAATGAGATTTACGATTGGCTTATTATGCCTACTTATCCTCCATTCTTGTCAGGTAAATGAACAAGATAAAGCACAAAAGGGACATCAACTCAGTTCTCGAATAGATAGCCTCCTATTGAATAGCGATTTTAATGGTGTCATTACCCTCGCAAAGGACACAACGGTCATTTATTCAAAAGCGATGGGTTTCTCAGATATGGAAACAAAAACCCCCATTGATGTAGAAGATCAATTTGTCATTGGCTCAATTAGCAAGCAGATAACAGCCATTTTGATACTCAGCGCAAGCGAAAAAGGAAAACTTCAACTAGAAGATACAATTGACCAGTATCTAAAAGACATTGACCAAGATTGGACAAAAACGATCACGATACATCAGCTCCTCACCCACACACATGGCATTCAAGGATTAGATGAGCCACTAGCATTTAAACCAGGTTCACAATTCCAATATTCTCAACTAGGTTATGAATTATTAGCACAAATTCTTGAAGTAGTAAGCAATAAAACATTTGAAGCATTATCAATGGAATTATTTAAAACCTATGATTTAGGTAATTCTTCTCCCCCTCAAAGCAAGCAATTTGACAAACTAGTTAAAGGATATGAAGAACAAGAAAATGGGGAATTAGCCTATGCGACCAATAGTTTGGCCAATTATGCAGCAGCAGGTTCATTTATCTCAAATGCGAGGGATTTAATTAGGTGGAATTATTTACTCCATTCCAATCAGCTAGTAGCTCCCCAAACCTTAGCATTAATGAAAACAAGATATGCCACCAGAGAACATCCTATTTTTGATAGTGTAGAATATGGTTATGGCTTATTGTTCAAAAAAGGAGAAAATAATATTCAAATCGGTGCATTGGGTTATGCTCCAGGATTCGTTTCCGCCTCCTACTACTATCCTCAAAGTCAATTAAATCTTGTTGTATTAGAAAATACAGCTAAACACCTACCTGATTTTAGAAAAACATTTGAAATTTCTATTAAATTAATGGATGAGGTGAAAGGAACAGGACATGGAGTGATTAAACAAGAATAAAAACACACAAGCATATGAATAAACGAGCTTTACTATCAATCATTATTGGTACAATAATACTCTTTCTATGGAATGCTGTTTCTTGGATGGCATTACCTTTTCATGCCAATACCTTAAAAAATATCCCTGATACAGTCATGCAGCCTAGTATAATGAAAAAGGAAATGCCAGAAAGCGGCGTTTATCATTTTCCTGGAATGCCAACAGATCAGACTCCTGCTGCTATGAGTGAAATTGAGCAGAAATTACAGGAAGGGCCAAGAATCACCTTAATGGTGTATAAAAATAGTCCTACACAACTTTTTGACCCCAAAACCTTTTTATTCAGCTTATTGGTCAACTTCTTGACGGTGATTTTCACCTACCTCATTATTGCACAAATTGGCATACAAGGTAATGGAAAAATTTTCTTATCCGCTCTGATGATAGGTGTTATTGCCGCCCTTGTTAGTGATATAAGTCAAATGGTTTGGTATATGTTTCCTGTAGACTATACCTTAGTCAATGCACTAGACAAAATCATTGCATTTGGACTTTTGGGACTTTTATTCGGTCTGTATACATTTAAAAAACCACTACTAAAGTAAAAATCGAATAAAATTACACGGCAATTGTACGGCACAAATTGCTTTTTACGTAAAAATTACGTATTTTTATTCAAAAAATATTTATGGATACTTCATTAAATAAAAAAGATAGTAAAAGAATCGAATTTAGAGTTAGTGCTGAAGACAAAGAGTTATTTGAATATGCTAAAACACTAATGGGCTATACTTCTTTTTCAGAGTTTGTAAGACATATCTTAATTAGAGAATCTAAGGCAATAGTAGAAGAAAAAAATAGAATTTTGGCTTCAGAAAAGGATAAAGAAATTTTCTTTAATGCTTTAATGGGAAAGGAAGATCCTCCTAATAATGCACTTCGAGAAGCAATTAAATATCATGACAAACTAATAA
>JAHDFT010000027.1:17885-20308 GCA_020628015.1 Bacteroidota bacterium | reverse complement strand
CTAAGTAGTAAATCAACAAATAAAAAAACCTTCTAATTGATCAACACAATTAGAAGGCTTTAAATTAATGATGGGTGAATAAAAACCCTATTATCAAGACTAGAAACACTCAAATTCGGTTGGTGATTATGATATATACCACTATATGCTGTTCTCAATCACATACCGTTCTCAATCGTTCACAAACATTTTACAGGTTAGCTACCTTTTCTGCTTGTAAATCCTTCGCATTAATAATCACCTTGTCTGTGGTTTTGACTCCCTTATCTCCTACAAAAACATTCGCACCTACAAAATCCATACAACCTGTACTTTCGTCATAAATAGATACTGCGATGTATTTTACACCATCTTTATCATAAGTATGCTTATCCTCAAAGTTGTTAGCAGTAGTGCCATCTCCAAAAAGCACCTCTACATGAGAGAAACTACCTACAGACTTATTAAATAATTCCACTGTATTACCATCAACAATAATGTCAAAATTTAGATCCATGCCACAAATGTCTTTATCCAAGACAGGCATTTTATCTAAAACCATTACCCCTTTCAATGCCTTGTGTTCTTTTTTACTCACTTCTGGCGTTGCACTCACTTTATCCTTATCTCCTCCTGCATAAGTGTAAGTTATATTGACAACAAATGCTAAAATGATGATTGCAATAATTTTTGTGAAAGTATTCATAGTGGCAAATTTATGTTCTTATTAAATTCACCTATATGTACGGTCATTGTTTACAAAAGGTTACACTATACATTTAACTTACTATCTTTTTTGTAGCAAAGCTTAACTAGCTCATTATTAGCAACTTAAGACTCCATCAATTATTTGGAAGCAAAAAAAATACATAATATTTTTTTTGCTCATCTAGTTTTTTTTGCACTTTTATTGTATCTAATAGTATACAAGTTGTCCAATTAGTCGTTAAAACATTAATGTTCAAACATTGATATTTGACCTTAAAGTAATGTAAAAAATACTTACAAATTGACAAATTTTAGTTTTTAAAACTAAATGATTGTCATTTCTTTATCTCTTACTTAAATTCACCTATATATGTATACGAAAACAAAAAAATGTATTACACTTTCATATCATGCCCATTACTAAATACTGAATTAGTAATTGATCAAAAACAAGTTTTCTGTAAAAACAACTAAATGATTGACATCTCCGACTTATTTGTTGTGATATGCTACTTTTCTTGTAGAAGGTTATATTTTTGCGGAGCTTTTAACGTTCTTAGTTCATGCAGCGTTTTTGGTGCTGTCTGCATCTTCCTTTCTTAAACTTTGATATATGAAATCGACTTACTCCAAAATATATTTATTGGTTACTTACTTAGTACTTTTAGGTAGTATTGTATTATGGTCTATGTGTAGTACAGATCGGATTAATCCCTGTGATGATTTTAATTGTGTTAATGGAGAATGTGTTATTGGGGTGGATAAACAGCCTACCTGTCAATGTGCTCCTGGTTTTAGTGGAGCGCGTTGTGATAGTCCCTTAGATTCTTGTTTGCTTTTGGATTGTCAAAATGGAGGAACTTGTGATGAAAACTTTAAAAATTGTCTTTGTCCTGATGGCTTTGTAGGGCCTCAATGTGAATTCCAAAATCCTTGTTTATTGGCTAGTTGTAAGAATGGTTATCCTTGTATCTTGGATGAAGATTTTATTCCTACTTGTGATTGTGGTAATGAGGATGAATTTTTTGGTCCTGATTGCTCTACACCTAACCCTTGTTATCAAGTCGCTTGCCCTACGAATTCTGTTTGTATTGACGGTGTTTGTGAATGTAAGGTCTATTATGAAGGAGATAATTGTGAAATATTAATGCGAACAAAGTTTTTGGGTGATTATGTGGTTAGGACTAATGATAGACGTATTCAAACCATTACTTATCGAGCAGATACTTTGGTGAGTGATACCACCATAAATAGTCCTGATCGGCCAGTAGCCTACGATTGTAGTATTAATGCTGTTGAAGATTCTTCAGGCATTAATTTAATGACTATTTCTTATTTAGAAGGGGCTGGAGATAATATCAGATCAACTGTCACAACAAGTAGAAGTTTTATTATTACAGAAACTCCGCTTAGTGGTAATCAGACTGTGGGTACGGCTAGTCGGGCAGAAATAGATTTGACCCAAAATCCACAGGAGATTTCTTTAGATTATGCAATTACAGAAAATCAAGGGGATACGCTTATTATTATTGATACGTATTTTACAACTTTGATTAGGAATGAGTAGGTTTTGGTGATGGATTAATTGTGAGCTTTTTTTGGGGAAATTCCCAGAGAGTAGGTAAATTTTGGGGAGAAGGCTGGGAGTTTCCCAGAGAACAATTCTATTTTAATGATAAGGCTGGGAATTTCCCAAAGAGTAGATAAATTTTGAGGACAAAGCTGGGGAGTTCCCA
>JAHDFT010000027.1:0-17785 GCA_020628015.1 Bacteroidota bacterium | reverse complement strand
TTCCCAAAGAGTAGGTAAATTTTGAGGACAAGGCTGGGAATTTCCCAGAAGGCAGTTTTATTTTGATGATAAGGCTGGGAATTTCCCAGAGCGCATTTATTTAAACACTTTAGCAGCTAACTCTTGAAAGGGTAGTGCTTTGGTATATTTATGGTCGGTATACGGTTGCGTCCAAAACTTAATAGAGATAGGCTGCTCGTTTTTGAGGTATTGCTCAATGATAATATTTCCGTATAGTTGATTAATAATTGAATCTTTGGTCAATTCTTTGAAATTGAGTCTTGGTTTGAGGTAATGCCTCTCTATGGTTTGTACATGGTCTGCTTTGGGAATCTGCTTGACATCAGACATATAGGTTTTATAATTTAAATCTAGTACTTGTTGCTTGAAATAATCAAACATACTTGAAAATTCGGCTTTAGAGGCTTGTTCTGGATTGTATTGTAGGACAAAACCACTACTTTTAGGTGTATTTACTGCTACAAAATCCTTTCCTCCTTCTTGTTGACTATTATCTAATTGACGACGGATAAACAACATCATTTGTTGTTTGTGTTGTCCTGTTTGCCATGTTTCCAAATGCTGTTTTTCTGATGCTGACCGCTCAATCATTTCATGAATCAAAGCTTGATTTGGTCTGGATTGTTGTTTTTTCAATAAGTTTTTGAGAAAATCTAACATGGTTTATAGATTGAGTGTCAATAAAATAATTATTGTGTAGTGTAATATAATTTTCTATAGTTTCTAAGTAATGTACGCTAACCTCTTTGTATCATTTCTAACTCCCAGTTAGTTGTTCCTTTTTCCAAATAATTTAAGAACCATTGAAATGGATAAGGTAGCTCCTCTTTATTTCCAATAACAAGCTTTCTTTTTAATTGTTTACTCTGTATAAATAATCCTATTTTCGTGGAATCATTGGCATTAGATGCATATTGATTAGCAACTTTTGCCCAATCAATTCTTTTCATTAAGGTCAATAAATAAGCATAATCTTCTTTGGTTAACTTACCTCTCTTGTTTGTATTTGAAGCAGGATTTTCTGGATATTTGTATTGGATATTTAGGGAGCGATTGTTGTAAATTTCTATAAATAAGTCTACTGGTTGATTAGCTGTATTTACGGAAAGTGTATTGGGTATATTTAGGGAAAGATATTGCATATTGAATGTAGAATCAGGCTCCTCATTCGAGGTATATTTTTTAGCAACGAGTACAATTTTATCTTCTTGATTGACCCAAGTTACCTGTTCTCCATCTTTTTTTAAACGGTATTGATGCATAGATTGATTGACAGGGTGTTGTAGATGTATTTTTTTCTCCTCTAATTGACAGTTTATGAAATGACCATGATGAGTATTGTCTAGGGTAATCCCTTGAGGAAATTCTATCTTATTGGCTTGAATTTGGATTAAATTGGGTTCCGTTCCTGAAAATAATTGATTTAAAAAGAGGTCGGTTTCTTGTTGTTCTTCATTAGCTACAAGCTCCCACCAGCCCTCCAAATACTTTCCTTGCTCCTTATTTTGTGGAGTTTGGTCATTTGGAGGACTACAGGATGTGTTTAATAAAATAATGAGCCATAAAAAACAGCCATTCCAAAGGTATTTTATCATGTATTTTTGAAATGATTGATTATTAGTGTTGCTTTTTTTCCTGCCCATATTTATCCATAAATTTGCGGTACAATTGCTTTTGTTTATTGTCTAAATCCAATTGTCTGCCTCTGATGAAAGCCATTTCGATATGACTGCTTTTCATATCCAATACATCTCCTTTAGAAATAATTAAAGTGGCATCCTTACCTTTTTCCAAAGTACCAACAGTTTGGTCTATGCCTAGTATTTTGGCAGGACTGGAAGTAATCGTGGCTAGAGCTTCTTCTTTTGTTAAACCATATCCAGCCGCTGTTCCTGCTTCAAAGGCTAAGTTTCTTTGATCCCAGAAACCATCCCAACCCGAACCTATAGTAATACAATAGTCGATGCCTGCATCTTGTAGTAATTTAGGTAATTTGAAAGGCATGTCAATATCATCGTGCTTGCGTTGTGGAAGATTGTGTGTTTTATTTAATACAATAGGGATGTTTTTTTCTTTCAATAAGTCAGTAATCATCCAAGCATCTTGCCCACCAACAATCACCATTTCAATATCATAATCCGATAATAGATTGATGACATCAATCATGGCTTTGACATATCCCACTCGCACATATAATTTTTTACTCTTGTCAAACAAGCCGCACATGGCTTCCAATTTTAAATTTTTGGTTTCATAGGACTCTTTACCATTACAGTAGCCCTTTGCTTGATCTAATAAATTCTTGATACTGGTTTTAGCTTCGTCATATTTTTTATTCTTTTTTACCCCTCCTGGCTCTGCCCACCAACCACTACGGGTAAACATACTTGGCCAACTCAAATAAATACCTTCATCCACTTTATAGGCGGCATCTTCCCAGTTCCAAGCATCTAATTCTACAACCGAAGATTGACCAGAGATTAATCCTGCTTGTGGGGTAATTTGCGCCAACATCACTCCATTGGATCGAATGGTTGGCGTGACCCTAGAATCTGTATTATAGGCAATGATAGAACGAACATTAGGGTTGAGTCCTCCTGTTTCTGCAAAATCTCTAGTTGCTCTTACTGCTCCTACCTCAGAAAGTCCAATCGTTGTATTTAAGGCAATAAAGCCAGGATAGACGTGCTTACCACTAATATCCACCACATCACCAGACGCTTTGGGCATCCCACCTTTGGCCGCTTCAATTCGGATAATTTTACCATTCTCTAGTTCAATCAAACTATTTTCAATGACCTCACCATTACCCACATGGGCAGTAGCTCCATATAATATAATGGTGGATTGTTGTGGTTTTGCGGGTATTGGCACAGAGCTGTAACTCGTTTGTGCATAAGTATTGGAGAGGGTGAACGCAATTAGGATCGTAATTAATATGTTGATTTTCATTTTGCTTATTTTAGTAGATGTATAATTTAGAAAAACATTGCTATCCTCCAATCAATGACCAGATCTTTGTGGATCATGATCAATTGGATGCTACTATTCATAAGGATGCATGTCATCACAGTGATAGTGGTGTGATGGTTTAGGCATTGGTTTTTGGGTATCTCCTCCGCCTTGCTTTTCTTCCAACATCTTTTGGATCAAGCGGTTACGTTCTTCATTGAGTGCTGTTCGCATTTTCAAGTCTTGTTCCATATCGAAGTAGCAAACACCATCTACATAGGTTTGTTCTGCTTTGGTATAGATTGACATGGGATGATCTGACCACAATACAACATCTGCTTGCTTGCCTACTTTTATACTACCCACATGCTCATCTACATGTAGCATTTTAGCAGGGTTTAGAGTAACAAACTTCCAAGCTTCTTCTTCAGATAATCCACCATATTTGACTGCTTTTGCTGCTTCTTGATTCAAACGTCGTCCCATTTCGGCATCATCTGAGTTGAAACTGGTTAATACGCCCATTTCATGTAGGATGGTTCCATTGTGTGGGATAGCATCAATTACTTCGTATTTATACGCCCACCAGTCTGAGAAGGTAGAGCCTGCCACACCATGTTTTTCCATTTTATCGGCAATTTTATAGCCTTCTAGGATGTGGGTAAAGGTGTTGATATTGAAGCCAAATTTCTCGGCAACACGCATGAGCATGGTGATTTCTGATTGTACGTAGGAATGGCAGGTGATGAATCGTTCTTTATTGATGATTTGGAGTAGGGTTTCTAACTCTAAATCTTTTCTGAAGCTTGTACCACTTTTGGCGGCATCTGCTTTTTGTTTTTCGTATTCTTTGGCACGGGTAAAGTGATCCATGTAGACTTGTTCTACTCCCATTCTTGTTTGTGGGAATCTAGTAGTGTTGTTATCTCCCCAATTGGATTGTTTCACATTTTCTCCCAATGCAAACTTAATGAATGGAGCTGCTTCTTTGAATTTCATTTCTTCAGGAGTTAATCCCCATCGGAATTTGATGATACCTGATTGTCCTCCAATTGGATTGGCAGAACCGTGAAGGAGTTGTGCTGCGGTGACACCTCCTGCCAATTGGCGGTAAATATTGACATCTTCAGAATTAATTACATCTGCAATGCTTACCTCTGCTGAACTAGCTTGTGTGCCTTCATTCACCCCTCGACTAATAGCGATATGTGAATGTTCGTCAATAATACCACTAGTTAAATGTTTCCCTGTAGCATCTACCACTTTTACCCCTTTATCTGCTTTCAAGCCAGCCCCAATAGCGGCAATTTTACCATCCTGAATCAAGACATCAGTTTCTTCCAAAATTCCATCTGATTCATTTGTCCAAACTGTTGCATTTTGGAATAATACTGTTCCAGCTTTAGGTTTTTCTGTCCAGCCATAAGCTAGGAAAGGGTAAGTTACCTGTCCGTATTTTTCTTCTTCCTTATTATTGTCAGCCGATTTATCTTTATCAGCTTTCTTTTTCTTATTCTTTTTACCTTTTCCTTTAGCCTTATCTTTATCCTTTTCTTCCTCTTTCTTTTTCACTTCTCCTTTATAATTTACCATCCAATCTACCCACTCTCCATTAGCTAATTGTCCTTTACCTTGCCATTTTTTTCCATCTTCTTGCATCCATCCACCTAGTCGAATCACTCCTTTACCTAACTTATCTACTCTATTGCTATCTTTTGCTGCATTAAAGTGTAATGCAACCGATTGGTCTTTCAATTGCCCATTAACTTTAATCTTGGTCGAATCATTTAAGACAATATTCATTTTAGGTTTGCCAGGTTCTCCCTCAATATCTAATTGATAGTCAATATCGGCTACTTGTAGGGTATATGATCCACCAAAGTCATCATGATCCCAATCACTAATAAAAAGTTGTTGTCCATGTATCCAATTTTCATGGATTTTCGTCTTTTTGTCAAAATAATTACCTGATGTAATGATAAAATTAGCGATCTTTCCTCGCTCTAAGCTACCTAAGTGATTTTGAACGTCTAATAAGGTTGCTGGAGTATGAATTAAAGCTTTTAGGGCAGCCTCTTCTTTTAATCCTCTTTCAACAGCTTTGACTAAGTTTTTATGAAAGGCTTTGAGGTCTTTTAGTCCGTCTGTTGTAAAGGTAAAGTTAATGTCATTTTCTGCTAAAATGGCAGGGTTAGCAGGAGCCAATTCCCAATGCTTTAAGTCTTCCATACTCACAATCATAGCATCAAAAGGATCTTCTACGTCATAGGCTTTAGGAAAGGTGACTGGTACAATAAAAGACGCATTTGTCTGTTTAATAGCATCAACCCTCATGTATTCATCCCCTTTTCCTTTAATAATGTATTGAACATCAAATTCATCGCCTATTTTATCTGCTCTAAGGATATCTAAGCGATCTCTGACCTCAAAAATTTGAGGTAATGATTGTAATTGATTCCACGCAGCTAAAGAAATATTAAATTCTTTTTTATCTTTAGTAGTATTATACCAGTCCGCATCCAAGTAAGTTTGACGCAATAAGGCGATTGCCCCCATCAAAGAACTAGGATACCCTTGTGGGGAATTTCCTTTTTTGAAGGAATAGTGGGCTGAAGCTTCATCCTTTAAAATCACTTCATTATCCATTTCATCAGATAAAAGTACAAAAGTGCCAGAACCTCTAGCTATACCATCTTTTTGATGTGTTAATACCGCACCAAAACCTGCTTCCTTTAGTGCTTTAGCTGTTTCATTATTCACACTAAAGTTTTGATAAGCACTAAACTCTGGATGGATTGTTTTGTTCCAAGCATAGGCTCCTTTTTTATCGGAAACGAAAACAGGTGGATCACTCCATTTACGATCACTTTTTTTAAGCTCTGGTAAACCGTAACTAGTATATAAATCAATAAATGAAGGATAGACATATTTACCTTTTAAATCAATAACTGTAGCGTCTTTAGGAATAGTAATGCCCACACCTACACCTTCTATTCGCCCATCACGAATCACTAAAGTTGCTTTTTCAATTTTTTGATTGAAATGAGTATAAATAGTTGCATTGGTAAATGCATATGCATCTTCTCTTTCATCATAAACCCCATTAACAGGATAGGTCTCCTGTGCAAAGGTGGATAATGTTATCGTTAAACATACAATTAGAAGGAAAAGCTTTTTCATATGTATTAATGATTTAATCACTAATTAGGAACGAGTGAAAAATAAGTGTACAAATTTTGGTTAGGGAAATTTATCACTAGACGAGGCAAAAAACGTAGGCGATGCAGTGCCGCAGCGAGGCTTTTTAACGAAGTATAGGGATAAATTTATCAATCAAAATGGTACAATTATTTTTTGACTGTTCCTTACTGAATACTTCTATTTATGTGATGAGATCAAATGTCATTTTCTAGGAAAATAGTAAATGAACTTTCATTACATGAATGGACAAACATCAGTAGTTTATGTGATGTACTGGTAAAATAACCATTATAAAATAGATACTTTATTTTGCAATGGTACTACGTATTACAAATGTATAGTTTTCATTGATGCTATACAAGGAATCAAGCTATCTATTCTTTAGTATTTTATGCTACAAAACTTTTATTTACATAAAAAAAACATAGTCAAGTAATAGAATTTCAGCCCAAATACATTATTGACATTATATCCTTATACAATTCATTGAATATAAACACCACTCATCCCATTATTCTTTCTCTACAAAAAAGAACCAGTAATTATGCAAAATTACCAAGTCACATTATTCTTGTCTTTGTTTTTGCTTCTTATATCATTTGAGGGGCAAACGTATCATATTGTTGGTGGAGAAATCACCTATGAGTGTGTTAATGCTCAAAATGGCACCTATGATATTCAACTAGTTGTTTATCGGGATTGCCTTGGGAATGGTGCGGAATTAGATGATCCAGCTTATTTATTTATATACGAAAATAAAACCTTAAAACAACGTATTGTTACTGGTTTGGATCGAATTAATAGAGTTGCTCCACCAGAAGATATTTGTATACAAACACTTCCTGATGTATGTTTACAAAAAGGGGAATATAAGGAACGAGTGACACTAGGGCCTACAGATTTTGGTTATACGATTGTTTATCAACGTTATAGTCGCAATATTACTATTGCTAATATCAGACAACCAGGAGAAACAGGTTCTTCTTATACTGCTTTTATTCCACCTAGTGATCTAGCTGCTTGTAATAATTCTCCTATCTTCAATAGTTTTCCGCCTACTGTTGTCTGTGCCAATACAAAATTACGCATTGAACAATCGGCATTTGATGTAGATGGAGATTCTTTGGTTTATGCTTTGTGCAATCCTTTAATTGGAGGTAGCAATATGTGTGTCCAACCAGGTTCTCCGCAACAATGTGACCCACCTAGGGCACCTGCTCCTCCTCCTCCGTATCCTTCCGTCTCTTGGATTAGTCCATATAATGCTAATAATCCTATTGGTGGAAGTCCAAACTTGACCATTGATCCTGTTACTGGAATATTAAGAGGCTTTCCAGATAGAATAGGGCAATTTGTAGTGGGAATTTGTGTGACGGAATATAGAAATGGGGTAGAGATTGGGAATATTAAACGAGACTTTCAATTCAATATTGAAGATTGTGAGATTGTTTCCTCTGCTGTTGAAGCCAATGAAATTACTGTAACAGGTAGTTTTTTGATTAATAATTGTCAAGGAGGTTATAGTGTTTTATTCGTTAATGAAAGTATTGGGGCTAAAAGCTATGAATGGCACTTTGATGATCCTACTACAGAGGATGATTTTTCTACAGAAGTAAATCCGCTTTATGCCTATCCTGATACGGGAACTTATATTGTTCAGTTAATTGGTTATTCTTTTTTGGAAAACTGCATAGATACGGCTTTTATTGAAGTAAAATTATACCCTGGGCTTAATGTTGATTTCAATGTAGACGGGGTTTGTACTGGTATGCCCTTTCAATTTGAAGATATATCCCAGATGTCCTTTGGAGAGGCAGAGGATTGGACTTGGGATATGGGAGATGGAACTATTATAGAAGGGGAAGCCAATCCAGTACATGTATTTAATCAAGGAGGAGATATTGAAGTCAACTTGGAAGTCATCACCAATCTTGGATGTAGATTTGATACAACTAAAACAATAAATGTAATAGATAGGCATATTCCTTCTTTTGAGGTGCAAACAAGCTGCTTTGATGGTGATGTGCAGGCTAATATTACCAGTAATATTGGGGCCTTAGCTGATTGGACTTGGGATTTTAATGATCCTCTAGCTTTAGGAGAGAGTAATCCTAATGAAGCCAATCCAAGGCATAGTTATACCTTACCAACGGATGATGCACAAAGACATATTATTCGCTTATTGATAGAAGATCGTAATGGTTGTATAACTGAACAACGACAAACGATTAATCTGTATCCAGATTTTGAGGTACAAGTGGGTGATGGACATGAAATTTGCGAAGGTCAAAGTGTACAATTGACCTCTAGTTTACCTTTTGATTGGTTGACTTATGAATGGTTCCCACAAACAGGTATGGACAATCCGAATACACTTAACCCAGTCGTTTCACCAAATAGAACAACGACTTATCAGTTGATTGCTAAAGATCCTAATGGTTGTGAGAAAAGAGGGCGTATTACGGTTACTGTCCATCCTACCCCACCTATCACATTATCTGAAGGAGGTAGTATCTGTTTAGGGGATGATTTTGATATTACGGCTAATTATACAGGAGATGCTGAGTTGCGGAATATATCATGGACGGGTTTAGGGACGAATAACCAACAAGACTTAGCCATTACTGTTGCGCCCACCCGTAATTCTGATTACACCATTCGAGTGATAGATGAATTTGGTTGTAATAATAGTGCGACCATTAGTGTAGTGGTTATTCCTGAAGTGACTGTAAATGCAGGACAGGATACTTCGGTTTGTGTGGGAGAGGTGATTAACCTTGCTGGTAGTGTTGGCAATGCAGATGATTTTGCCTGGAACTTGGATCAAGATTTATCGGGTACTGATCTATTGAATCCTGCTGCTAAACCTAGTCAAGATAAAACATTTACCCTTAATGCTAGTAATTCCTGCTTTGAAGCTTCTGATGAGGTATTTGTCAAGGTGAATGGTCGGCCAGAGGTGAGTACTGCCTTTGATAGTATTCGGATAGATATTGGAGATTCGATACAATTAGACGGCGGTAGCTCTATAAGTGCAAGTTGGTCTCCTCCAGAGACATTAGATGATCCTTTGAGTCCTAGCCCTTATGCTAACCCGATTCAGAATACGACTTATTATTATACTTCTATTGATGTGAATGGATGTGCTGGTACGGATTCTATTACGGTTTATGTAAACAATATTTTTGAAGTCATGTTACCTACTGCTTTTTCTCCGAATAGTGATGGTTTGAATGATGATTTTCGAATCATTCGCCAAAGGGGATTAAAAGAATTAGTGGAGTTAAGTGTTTACAATCGTTGGGGAGACAAATTATTTTCCACCAATCGTTTTGATAAAGGTTGGAATGGAATGAAGGAATTTAAACATCAGCCGATGGGGGTTTATGTGTATTATGTCCGAGCGATTACTTTGTTGGAGGAGGAGTTTGAGTATAAAGGTAATGTAACGCTGGTTCGTTAAAAAATTAGTTACTAGGCGGTGTATTGTTCGAGGGTAAAGCCAAAGGTTGTTCCAATATCTTCTTTACTTCGTACATGCACCGCCTGTTTATGGGCTTCAATAATGTGCTTAACAATTGCTAACCCTAGGCCAGAACCACCTTTTTTGCGAGTACGACTTTGGTCAACTCTATAAAACCGCTCAAAAAGACGAGGGAGATGGTTTTGTTCAATACCAATACCATTATCTGTCACCTCTATCAATACCAATTTATCCATTTTATAAATGCCTATCCAAGTTGTGCCATTTTCTTTACCATATTTAATAGAATTCGTGATTAAATTGGTAATGACCTGTTGAATTAGTTCTAAATCTGCATTGACTAGTACATTTTTATCACTTCCATCCTTAAATTTGAGGGTAATATTTTTCTTAGCTGCCATGATTTCCATCGACTCCATCACCTCATCAGCCAAATCATACATTTTAAACGCTTCCTTATTTAGTTCTAATTCTCCTGCCTCTAGTTTGGTTATATCTTCCAAATCTCCTACAATTTGTGCCAAACGATCCGCATTTTTATTGGCTTTTTTCAAATATTTCATATTAATTTTTTCATCCGCCAATTTAGTCGCAATCAATGTATCTAAATACCCTTGTACGTTGTAAATAGGGGTTTTCAATTCATGAGAAACATTCCCTAAAAATTCCCTCCTATAAGCCTCCATTCGTTTCAATTGATCAATCTCTTGTTTATGTTCCTTAGCCCATTCTTTTACCTCAGACTCTACTTCTTCCAACATATTGCTCTGCATATCAATCTTATTCAATACATCTTTTGTTGGACGCTTCATTCGTCGAATTTGCTTGTAAATGATTTTAATTTTTCGGTAAATGAATTTTTCAATGGCCATAAACATCAAGGCATAACTGACAACAATATTAAATAAAGTCAATAAAAAGATGGTGGATATGGGATAAATGAATAACTTAGGTGCGATAATGTAGCAAATGGTCAACATTAATGCAGTAATCAATCCTAATAGTAGCGAAATCCCCAAGGTTAATTGACTTGGCGTAACATTTTTCATAATACTCAACTGTGAAAGCAGAAAGAGTTTATTGAATTTAGGTTTCATCATAAGAAGAATTGTAAATAAATATTATTATGCAAACGCTTACCCATTTTATAAAGCAATTAGAGACTAGCATTGAGCAAGGAACTTTTGTGAAATTGACCCTTGCCAAAGCCAAAAAGAAAGTAGAGACTAGGAAAAATATGTACTTCAAATTGGTTACTATAAAGAAACAGCTTCACCTGTCTTGTACCAATCGTTATGTAAGGAAGGATGAGGTAAAAAATCATACCATAACAGATGGAATTGCATTGATCAAAAGCCTGTTAGGAACTCACTTTTTCAATGCCAATTTATTTACCACCCAAGCAGATATACAAATAGCCATCAATAGCAAAAATCAGGTGAAATGGTCTAGTGCTAAACCCACCTTTACCAAAGCCCCTTCCAAACAACATGACAAAGCTAAACAATACCTTATCGAAAACCAACAAACTTACTTACAGGAATTGGGAATTGTGAGTCAGAATGGAAAGGTATTTAAGCATAGACAAGCAAAGTTTAAGCAAATCAATAAATACGTCGAAATTGTACATCATCTCCTTAAGGAACTTGACCTTTCTCAACCTTTACATATTGCTGACATGGGTTGTGGCAAGGGTTATCTGACTTTTGCCCTATACGATCACCTCCACAATAAACTCCAATCTCCTGTACAAATAACTGGTGTAGAAATCCGAACAGAACTTGTAGCAGCGAATAATGCCATTGCAGAAAAAATGGGCTTTCAAAACCTTGATTTTGCTACAGGTACCATAGAAAATTACAAAATAGAAGCTATTGATGTATTGATTGCCCTTCATGCTTGTGATACGGCTACCGATGAGGCCATTTACAAGGGGATTGCAGCTAATGCTTCCTTTATTATTTGTGCGCCTTGCTGTCATAAACAAATCCGTCAATCCATCACCAAATATGATGATCTTGACTTCCTCCTCAAACATGGCATTTTACTAGAAAGACAGGCAGAAATGATTACTGATGGTTTACGTGCTTTACTACTAGAAGCGCATGGTTATAAAACTCGTATTTTTGAGTTTATAGCTACTGATCATACGCCTAAAAATTTATTGATTGTTGGGCAGAAAAGTAAGCAGGAGAGGGACGTAGGGGAGATATGGGGGAAGATTGAGGGGGTGAAGAATAAGTTTGGTATTGAACTACATTACTTGGAAAAATTGTTGATGGAAGAGTAGTACAGCATTTTTTAATAAACACCAAAACCATATGTCAGACATCTACCACAAAATAACCCATTATTGTGCTTATCAAGAGCGTTGTGAAAAGGAGGTTAGAGAAAAATTAAGCAAGCTGGAAGTATCAGGGGAAGATATGGAGCAATATGTGCAATTATTGAAGGAAGAGAACTATTTGAATAATAAACGTTATGCCTATCTTTTTGCCAGTAATAAATTTAGACTCAAAAAGTGGGGTAGACAAAAGATTAGTTTTGAACTGAAAAAGAAAGACATCCCTCCACAAATGATTCAAAAAGCCATTGCAGAGGAAATTGAAATGGAAGATTACTGGGCTATGGCTACCCAATTGATCGAGAAAAAACAGGCTAGTCTGAAGGATAAAGATCCTTATAAACGCAAGCAAAAGGTCATTCGCTATATGGTGCAAAAAGGTTATGAAATGCCTATTGTATTGGAGCTTTTGGCTTAGTTATGGATTAGAAATAAATCATTAAAAGCCCTCCATTCCTTCCATACGCCATTCTTTACGAACCTTATAAGATTCATCTATTTTTACCTTTTTATTGATCTTTTTATTTAAACCCTTCAATTTTTGCTGCATTGCCTGTAAACGTTCTGGTTCTTTGACTGCCAAATCATTCTTTTCATAAGGATCATCTACTAAATAATACAATTCCTTGCCATTGATCAATTTCCAGTCTCCCTCACAAAAAGCCTTTTCTCCTAGATAAAACAAACGTTCTTTTTGTGAAGCAGCAAAATCCCCTAGCAATAAAGGGTAAATACTCTCTCCGTCAAAAATCATTTGTGGGGCAAAAGTCGAGGCTCCAGTAATTTGACCAATCGTAGGCATAATATCTATATGACCTGTCACTGCATCAATCTGTCCACCGCCCTTCAAACCACCTTCTGGCCAGCGAATAATAGCAGGTACTCGAATACCTCCTTCATAATATTGTCCTTTTTCTCCTCTATAAGGCAAATTATTAGCTCCCCAGTCCACATCACCCCCATTATCACTAATAAAAATCACCAAAGTCTGGTCGGTCAACTTTTTGCGTTCCAGTATTTCTAAAATACGCCCAATCGCATCATCCATATTACTCACCATAGCCGAATACGTCTGCTTTTCGGTATTCCCCTGCCCTAGCCAATCCGTCCGTCGAGGATCTTTTGGACTGATGCCTGTTGTGTCTGAATAAATGCCTTTTTTGGGGTCATAATCATACCATTCTAAATAATGCCTACTAGACTGTAAAGGCGTATGCGGTGCATTAAAGGCCACATACATAAAAAAGGATTCCTTTGGAGAACGTTGCTCAATAAAGCGAACGGCTTCATTACCAATCAAATCCGTCGCATAACCATTATCATAGCAAGGGTCAAAATTCCGATGCCAATCCAATTGTCCTTTGCGTTTATGCGTATAATAATTGACCATCCCTCCATAATGCCCATAAAAATAGGTAAAGCCATTATTGAGTGGGTGATACTGTACATGAGAATGTCCCAAATGCCATTTTCCCAAGCAGGCTCGATGTTCATAACCAATTTCTGCCAGCATTTCTGGTAATAACAGCATCTCTGAAGGCATCCCACCCTTACGATTGGGACGAATTACCCCTCGATGTAAACCCGCTCGTCCAGGATACTGCCCTGATAATATGGCCGCTCTTGAAGGGGTACAAGCAGGATTCACATAAAAGCGATCTAATTCTAGTCCTTCTTTTGCCAATTGGTCAATATGAGGCGTTTGGATGGGACTACCATGAAATCCAACATCTCCCCAACCCAAGTCATCTGCTACAATGAGGATAATATTAGGACGTTGTAGATTCGATTTAGGGGCAATGTCAACAATTTCTATATTTTGAGCCAATGCTACTTGCTTTAGACACAGCCAACATAGACTCAGTACTAAGCTATATTTAATAATGGGGATTTTTATTGGTCGCATTTGTGATTTTTTACTATTACTTGGCGTATTCTTTTAACTTTGTTATCATTGCTTCCGAATTCCAATCCTGTTGATCTTGATAGCTACCTACCACATTCCCTTTTCGATCCACAATAAAAGTATGCGGAATGAAAAACACCCCTAATGTCTTGATATTTTTATTGATTTTGAGGTAATCAAATTTATAAGCGTGTTTGTCTGCATACTTCTTAATCGTTGGTATAGGTTCCTCAGAAACCACAACATAAGCATAATCATCTGTACCCAATGCCTCCATTAATTTGTGAATTTTTGGTTTCTCTTGTCTACAAGGGCCACACCAAGTCGCCCAAAAATTCAAAAAAATCATCTTTCCTTCATAATCAGATAATTGTATTTCATTACCTGCTAAATCTGTCAATGGAAGCTTACTAATATTGACCTTTGAAGTATTGCAAGCAGACAAAATCGTCAAACTCATTAAAAAGAAAAGCCCTAGTAGGGCTGAGGAAAAACGCTGTGTCATTTGGTATTGCTTTTATTGAAAGGGTGGTAGTGAGTAATGGAATAAAAATAAACTCAACGATATAGCAGCTCTTATTTTTATTCCATCACTAAAACCAAAACAAGCATTTCAATGATTTAGTTGGACATTTAGCCACTAAAATACACAGAAATGAAAGCCTAGAGACAATTAATGACTCAATATATTTACTTTTTGTGTCACTACCCCTACACCATTATCTAATTCCAATACATAAACTCCTTCGGTCAAACCTTGTACATCAAGTACGGTCTGTTGTTGGAAAGTCCCTACTGTCACAACTTGACCTAATACATTCACCAAACGATAATGATACTGCTCATTATTATTCACGCTAATACGCATCTGCTCAATCGCTGGATTAGGATATACATCCACCCTAAAATTAGCCGTTTCGATAGGCTCATTAGAGACAATTTCTCCTAGTGTTTGATCATATAAAGGTAGATGTAATTGAGAAGGGTAGGCACCAGAAAAATGAATCGTTTGTGTAGCTACTCTAGGAGCCATTTCTACCCCATCATAAGTATAGGTTTGTCCATCATTAGGTTGGCGACGGAAAAAATCACCATCTTCCATTGGTAAATTAGGATTCGATTGATACCGATTCCAGTTTCCACTACTAATCAACACCTTCATGCGATGTCCTGCTCCCCAAGTATAAGCAATGGGTAGTAATTCAAAATGGTATTCATAAATTTTGCCACTCTCAATATTAGAGTAAGGAGCATTAATATCCTCCGCCTTATTGGCCAAAGAACGAGCATATTCCCTTGCACGAGCATTGACAGCTCCTTCTACCACAAAAAATTCTCTTCCATCAGGATAAACATCCAAAATCCGCACAAAGAAATCCGTATCTGTAGGATCTCCCTCCCCAGCACCATCAGGCATAGACTCCGCATAAATCGTCGCTTTAGGATAACCAATCATATTGACGGAATCCTCAATTTCAGGTCCAACAAACTGAATCACCCCAGGATGATCCATTGTATAAGGTGCATAAGCAGGATTAGACAACATCATTTGCCCCTGGCTACAACAACCACCATGCTCCCCTACGACCTCCCCATTCGGCCCAGGCTTATTGACAATCATATTCCCTCCACCAACAGTCACCACAGGATTATCAGGATCATGTTCATAGGTCAATGTTGTATTTCTTTCATCACCAGTATGTCGATCAAAACCAGCCGTTCCATCCGCCTTTAGATAAAGAATATTTTCAACAATTCCCTCTGCTTCTGTTAATGGGAAAACATCAGAATGGAACCAGTAATTACCCACATTTACATTCACACTATCATTCACAGGTCCTACCACATAAAAACGCACATTTGCCACCTCTTTATATTCTAGGAACGGAAATGCTCCAACTGGCTCATCTCCGTTCAAACCAATATCTCCTAGCTCAATTTCTGGAATTTGGAAATTATTCAAGCGAGTCGTATCTCCTAGTAATGTAATCAATTCTACATCTACAGGCGGTAAATCTTCTTCTCCAATAATGAAGTTGAGGAGTTGTTGTAGGGTGATTTTATACTCAGAAGCAGGAATACGAGCCTTACCCAGAAAACCCAAATCCTGCCATTTTTGACTTTCGGGAATCAAAATTTTAGGTTCCCCCAATCCTTGCGTATGATTCAAATTATACCGATACCAACTAATTGCCTCTGATTTTACAAACTTTGGCACATCTAAATCATCCAGATCCACATCCTCAATATTAATCCCAATAATATCCGTTGCATTTTCAGGATAAACCATATCTCCTGTTGTTCGTCCTCCTATTGTTTGGTGAGCATAAGGACCAATGACTAGCTTTTGTAATGCTTTATTCCCATGCGCCTCACTAATATTGTCCATTATATTATTGTAAGTGTCAATTTGCCCATTGATAAAAATATCCCACCATCCAGCAAGGTGAAAACCTGGTACTTCCATATTCGCATAACGATTATACTGCCCATTTGTCGCTCCAATTCCCATTGCATTAACAGGAGCCAAGCTCGCATCCATTTCTGCTCGCATTCCACTATTCGGATAAGCAGAAGCAACACCTCCATTATATCTATGAGAGGAAAAATGATCTACACACAACTCCGCCACTTCCTGCCAACTATTTAAATTATAATCCTTAGAAGTATGAATATTATTTTGCAAATCATCATCTTCTGCAATCCGACTATCATCTAAATCTCGAATTTGTCCCTCAACCCAGCCTCTCACAATTCTTTCTCGGAAAACACCATTATTATAACCTGTGGAGGTAAAGTGGTCATTGGTAGCCACAATTGGTACCAAGCACTTTAGACCAGGCTCATTAGGGTCAATTGGTTCTACTGCCGCTGCTTGATATTGCGTATTTCCTAGTGCAGAAGCACCAAACATGCCAATACTACCATTGCAAATCGCATCCTCTGTTTCTGCAATACCATCTCCGTCCAAATCATACATGCGTTTTAAGTCCAATAAACCTTGTATACTATTAAAACCATCCTCGTGATTATTAGAATTGTATGGATCACCTAATTCGGTTATATCAACAACATGATCAAAATCAGGATGATAAGGGGTTTTCGCCCAACTATCACTCAACATAGGAAAGTAAACCCCTTCAGACTCATAGCGGCCACGCATGTCCTGCAAAGCATAACCATAGCCTAGTATATTAATGATATAACCCGCAATATCCCCTCGTTTATTATAAGGTGTACGAGTAAAAACCATAGGTAATTGGTAAGGATTCGGATTCGGTTGCCCATTTAAAGTATCATAGACAATCAATTGAACTCCTTTAGGAATCAATTCAATTTCCAACTCAGGACCTAGTATATCTGTTTTAACGATTAAGGAATCACTAGTAATCGGCAAATAAATATCCGTCATTAATTTGACCCCATCAGGCATTTCTATTGGTACAGTCACTTTAGTAGATAAATCTTCAATAGCATCTAATTCTCCATTGATATGATCTTGTGCATACATCAACGAAGTAAAAAAGAATAGTAAAAATAGGTTTAAGAATATTGTGTATAGTTGTTTCATATGGGAGGTTTTTCAAAAAATTAAAGACATGGTTTATAATTGTTAACCAAAAACTAGGTCACACACAAAGTGTAGTACCTCATTTTCGGCTTTTAAAAATAATAAAATCTAATATACAAACATTTGTTAGCAAAATCATAAATATTAGGCAAGTTATACCTAGTGAATACTATTAGAATAGCGGCGATACAAAGATAAATTCCTTTCTTTTTTTAGTGAAAATCAATAAAAACAAGCATTCTTTTTGATATATTAAAATACGGTATGCTTTTTGAAGACTAAAGGATAGGTTAAATAATGCTAAAA
>JAHDFT010000509.1 GCA_020628015.1 Bacteroidota bacterium | reverse complement strand
GAGAGGCTTTATCCTTTCTATTTCACCCTCCTAAAACACAAAATTGACTTCTTAGTAATGAGTGAAAAATAAGTTCCCGATTTTGATTAGGGAAATTTGAGCCTAGACAAGGCAAAAAACGTAGGCAATGCAGGGCATTGGCGAGGAGCCTTTTAACGAAGTATAGGGTTAAATTTATCCATCAAAAGGAGAAAATTATTGTTTGACTATTATTTAATTGCTATACTATTAATCAACACTTTCATAATTCCCTTAATCTTATTCCTTACTAACTTGACTTTAACTGCTACACTCCCTATCTTCGCAATCATTTTCCATCTATTCCACACATTACGAACTAAAAATGCGTCACCAATTTAACATTATGCAACTTTCTGTGTAAATAAATAAGTGACAAATAAACAATAATGCGTTCTAAATATTAATAGATAAAGACTTTAGATAGCTCATGACATCAGGAATTAGTGCAGTAATCATTACAAAAAATGAGGAAAAAAACATTGAACGATGTTTACTTTCCCTCAAAAGTGTAGTGGATGAAATTATTGTCGTTGATTCTTTTTCTACAGATCAAACGGAACAAATTTGTAAACGTTACCAAGTACTCTTTATTAAGCGAGCATTTACGGACTATGCATCAAGCAAAAACTTCGGCAACTCCTATGCCCAATATCCTTATATCCTATCTTTAGATGCCGATGAAGCACTGTCCGATGAATTAAGATCAAACATACTAGAAGAAAAAAAAGATTTCAAACATATTGGTTATTTCTTCAATAGAAAAACCAATTATTGTGGGCAATGGGTCAATTACTGTGGATGGTATCCTGATCCCAAATTAAGGTTGTGGCAAAAAACAAAAGGAGAATGGGAGGGAAAAATACATGAAAAAGTCGTTCTTCAAGATCATAATATAGGTCAATTGAAAGGCGATATTTTGCATTATTCCTACACTTCTATTCAACAACATCAACAAAAATTAAATCATTATACAGATTTGATGGCTAAAGATTTATTTGATAAAGATAAGAAAGCTACTTTTGTCAAATTATATCTAAGTCCTATTTTTAAATTCTTTAGACAATTTATTTTACAAGGCGGTTTTTTGGATGGTTATTATGGATTTATAATCTGTAAAATGTCCTATCAATATACTCGTCAAAAATATTTGAAACTAAAAGGATTGTATCATATACAAAAATAAAAGCTGGGGGATGGCATCAATTACTTCAAATCTATCTATCCTAGTTTTTAATCATATTAAATTTAATCATAACAACACGAAAATAATTTTTTAACCCAAATAAATTATACCAATTATGAAGTTGATTTTAAAGATCAGTCTTTTATCGCTTTTAGTTGCGTTAATGCTTTCCTTAGATCCATCGGCTGCATTGGCGCAAAAAAAGAAGAAAAAGAAGAAAAAAAAGAAGAAAGGAAAGACAGAACAAGTGGATGAAAAGCCAGTAGAAGTCGCTCCAGAACCAGAGGTAGATACGTCTGAATCTGATGCACTTTTGAAGGAAGATAGAGATATATGGGGACCTGACAGTAATAAAACAGTAACCAATTACTCCCTCTATCGAGAGTATTTCAAACAGAAATTGTATGATGATGCTTTACCTTACTGGCGTTATGTATTCGCTAATGCTCCAAAGGCACGTAAAACGCCTTATTTAGATGGAGAAAAGATGTACAGAAAAATGCTTGACAATATGATTGTAGGCGTTGTATGTAAAGAAGGAGAGACAGAGGGTACCTCTACCAAAGCTTGTAAAGAAGCTGAATTGGGTAGGTTTGTAGATTGGAAATACGATGATGATGCTAAGGCAACAGCTATTTTGGATACCATCAGTATGCTCTTAAATAAGCGAGCAGAGTATTTTGGTGAGCAAGGTTACTTATTTGCAAAGGAAGGACAAATCTTATCTCGTTATCGTCCTCAGAAGAAAGATGAAGTATTCAAGTTGTATGAAAAGTCAATCGAAATCGAGCAGGAATCGTCTCCATATTTCGCATTGTATCCTTACTTCATTGGTGTTCGTAAGCAATATGCCGCTAAAGAAATTGAAGAAAATGACATCTTGGCTATTTACGACAAATTGATGTACGATATTATCGACTACAATATTGCTAATGAAGACAGTACGAATACAGAGACAACTGTTGCGAAGTACGAAAAGACCAAGGGTAAGATTCAAAAATGGGCAGATAAACGAGACGAACAAAAAGCAGAAAGAAAAGCAGCATTAGAGAAACAACATGAAGAGTATATGGCCAAGTGGAAAGCAACACAAGATTCTGTAATGGCCGCTTATCGTGCAGATTCAGCAGCAGCAGCTAAGGCAATTGCTGAAGCAGCACAAGATGAAGCAGCGCAACAAGCTTATAATGCCGAAATGCAAGCTTATCAAGCCAAAATGGATGCTTACCGATCAGAGCAAGCAGCAGCAATGGCTAGTTACAATAGTAGTCTTGCTGCTAGTAGTGCAAGTGCGCCATCTATGGGTGGTGGTAGTGGTGGAAAATATGCTGGTATGGACTGTGGTACTTTAAATGGTGAAGTTAGTGCCGCTGGTGGTGATGTTAGTGCTTTGAAAAGCATCTACTCTGCTATGAAGCGTCAAAGTTGTAGTACCTTAACTGTACTAGAAAAAATCGTTGCTTCTGAGCCTGATGGTTCTAAATTGCGTTACTTGGCACAACAGTACCAAAAGCAAAAGAACTACAGTAAAGCTGGTCAGTTCTACCAACAATCTTTACAGTATGAAAATGACCCAACGAAAAAAGCACAAACTTTAATGCGTTTGGCTAAGATCGAAAGGGTAGCGAATAAAAACTTCTCTAAAGCACGTAAATTTGCAAGAGAAGCAGCTCAATTACAAGCAGGTTGGGGTGATCCATATATCTTCATCGGTGATATGTATATGAGTAGCCGTGGTTCTTGTAAGGACAAGTTTGATGGTTATTCTGTATACTGGGTGGCTTATGATATGTATAACCGTGCTGCTGATATTGATCCTGCTGTTGCTTCTAAAGCTCGTTCTAAAGCAGGTAGCGCACGTTCTGGTTTCCCTAGTCAAGAAAAAATCTTCTTTGCGGGTCAAAAACCAGGAGGACGTTATAAAGTGGGTTGCTGGATTCAACAGTCTACTACGATGAGATAAACCATTGTAAAAATTCCTAGTTCTAAGATAATTGGGGATGAAATGAAATATTTTTGACATAACTATCTTTTATTCCAGCCCTGAAGGGGCAAAAGCAATAGCGTAGGGCATCGCCCT
>JAHDFT010000026.1 GCA_020628015.1 Bacteroidota bacterium | reverse complement strand
AATTTGTGAAGCAATTGAGAAAGGATGTGGAGTAAACTACAGTATTTTCGATGTTTTTTTACAGTAATTGCAGCAGAGCCGTATTGCAATGCGGCTCTACTGCAATTACTGTAAAAAAACCAACAATCCAATCACCACTTCACTACCTTCTCCATCCTCACCAAACCATCACTAGACTGCAACTGTAAAAAATACACCCCTGATGCCAATCCCCCCATCTCCACACTTGCCTTATCACCCCCATATTGCACATCCATAGGAATTAAACGTCCACTAGCATCATACAAATCAATACGATCTATTGTATGAGTAGCTAATCGAGTATACTCAATCCAAAGTTGCTCAATAACAGGATTGGGGTAAAGCTGAATCATAGTAGCTTCCAATTCCTCCACAGCCGTACTAATATCATAATCCAATTCCGCACTCGCCTCACAACCATTCACCGTTACTGTCACACTATACCTACCACTTTCTGTCACCTGAATAGCCCCCTGAGTAGAACCTGTAGACCAAATAAAGCTTGCAGTAGGATCACTAATATTCGTTCTCAATACAGTTGGTTGACCTTCTGATCTATAGGGATCAATTCTTATATTTAACTCTGCCTTTACCTCCGTCTGTAAAGTAGCCTCTCCTCCACAATAGTCTGTAACATTAATCGTATATATGCCAGGTTGATTGGTTTTATAATTTTTATTTGTACTGACCACCTCTCCTTCATAAATCCATTCATAAGTCTGCATATTAAATAAGCGCATATCTGCCATATCAGTTAAATTGCATAAAGGAAAGACCTCTTTTAGATAAACTTCATCAGCCTCCTGATATACATAAATCCTTTGCTTATCTTGTTTTTCACAACCTTCTGCATCCGTATAATACAACTTAACCACATAATTACTATTCTGCCCAAAATTATATTCAAAATCATCATTAGTATTGGTAAAACGATCATAGACTGTACCATATATATTCCCTATCTCCCATGTAAAATCACTACCTTCTGGTAATTGATGAGAAAACTGAATCGTTTCTCCTTTACAAATGTGTGTTTGAGAAGCATTAATCTGATTTTCTTGCTCCAAAATCACCAAACCATTACCAGTTCCCGCCCAAATATTATTTTCTTGATCTATTGCCAAACAACGAACATCAGCAGCAGGCAAGCCATCAAGTGTTGTATAAGGAGCCGTATTACTTATGGTTCGCAACCAATAACCCCCAATCCATAATTCCTGATTCTGGTCAATCAACATAATTCCATTTTCACTAATACTTTCCTCACTAGCTTGTAAGCCATCTTGAATCGTATAATAGAAAAACTTATTCTCAAACCATTCTAATTGTTGCTGTAACCATAATTTCTCCTCCAATTCATCATAGATCAAATAATTAACATGAATGTCCTCATGAAGCATTGCTACAGTTCCCTCCTCATAAGTATACAAACCTTTGCTTGTCCCGACATATAAGGTACTTTCACCATCAGAAGCAAGTGCATTAATCGGGCTATCAAATTGTGCAACAGCTTCTAATGCACCATTCTTCGGACGCAATAGTGAAGCAGTCTGCTCTTCCCCATCTTCTTGTATACCTACAATATAAACCTCAGATTGATGTGTAGTCATCACATGATTCTTCAAATACATATTATTATCCTGTTTGACCTGCTCCTCAAAAATATTACTATTAGGCACTTTACGATGGAGTTGATGATGTCCTAATAACCACAATTCATCCCCAATCAAGGACAATTCACTAGCACCAGGTGCCTCCTCATAATTTGTTATGGCTGAAGTTGTAGTATTGTAATAAATCAAAGAACTGATTGCATTGGAAAAACTAATCCACATGCCCCCTTTTTCATCTGCGGCAAGTGCATTGACTTGATTGCTAGGTAATGCTTGCTTTAATTGAATTGGCTGCTCAAAAACATCATCAGATTCATAACGAAATATGCCCTCATCTGAACAAATCCAGAGTTCGCCATCAATATTCTGTAAACGATTGATTAACATATATTCCGTAGAAAGATTAAAATAGAAATCGGCATGGTTCCGACTAATAATTGGTCCATTCGTATTGAACCAAAAATCCAAACGTCCTTCTGGGCTTCTATGAAAAGCAAAACGCCGAATTTCATTATGAGAATCCGTTTCAAAAGACTCTAATTTCTTAGCTGTAATATCGTATTTATAAGCTTTCCCTCTAGCAGCAAACCAAACATTCCCATTATCATCAACCTCCATCGTTTGTGCTATATAAGAAGTCTCTAATTCCAGTTGCTTTTCAATAAGTTCAAAATTATCTTCCAAATCATAATAAACCAAATTATGGGCAGTCCCTCCTTCACTCAAACGCAGTACCAACCACATGCCTTTACCATCAGCTGTTAAGGTAGATGCAACTGGATTTTCATAAACATGTCCATCAAAACCACTATAAGCCAATGGTGTATGAACCATTCCTGTACTTTCTTCATACCGCATCAAAGTATAAGCAGACCATACATCACAACGCAACCACAAACGATTAGCCGCATCCACCATCAGTTCCTCTACACAAATTCGATAGGGAGAGTCATGATCGGGTTGTTCCTCATAATAAAAACAATCCTCTTCCATTTTACACAAACCAGCACCTGTAGCCAGCCAAAGCACATTATTTTGATCCATTACCAAATCCAAAACAGCATTATGTCGCAAACCATCATTAGTCGTGTATTTGGTGTAGGTATCCGTTTCTAAATTATATTTAATTAAGCCTCCTTTCGTAGCAATCCACATCGTATTACCAACTTTTTCTAGTTTATTAACCTGAATATCTGAGGTCAATTGGCTAAAGTTGCACAAATTACCACAATGAGCAGTTGGGTTAATCTCCTGTGCTGATGCAGAGGAAATTAGTAATAAAAATAGTAGGATTAATAAGTAATGGATTCCGTTTTTCATTAGGTAATGATTATCATTAAAAAATACAGCAATGGATACCAATTTAGGAATAATCGTTACCTTTTCACAAAAAAAGTATACTGCCATCGGGAAAAAACAGGCATTAAGGAGTCTAGTAGGTGAAAGGCAGTACAAACACACCAGTAACCTTTCAAAGTAAACTAATTTTCACCCAATAATCATTACGCTTTATCTTAGTATACATATAGATATTTACTTTCCTATTTATAAAGACAGGCAGGCTTTCGGGTCTGCCTTTTATTTTAAATTAATTATTCCTTTTCATTTCACCCGAAGAGTAAGCCAAACATCTACTCTTCTTAAAAAATTACCCAAATGAAAAAATTAGTTTACTTATTATTATTTTTAATTTGTAGTTCATCCGTCATCACTCAAGCCCAAACTTTCAAAATTGATCCAGATGACAATTTTTATTCTTTCCTTCAACGCAATCAACAACCAGCAACAGATACCGCAGAAGGCGGTTTAAATCGAAAATTGCAACGTATTTCCAAAGTATGGGGCGAACGCCTACATCCACATGGAGATTTTAAAATTGCTGCCAATGCCTTCTATAATTATACCAAACAATACAATCAAGCCACTAAAGTTCCTGATGTGGGTTATGAACCTAACTGGACTTGTATGGGACCAACTGGAAATCCTTCAGGAACTAACTCTGCTATAGGCGTTGGCCAAATACATGCCCTTGCTTTTGACCCTCGATATGATGGTAGTACCAATCAAACCATTTATGCCGCTAGTCCTTTTGGAGGACTCTGGCGCAGTGAAAATGGTGGGGATGATTGGGCTGATGTCAATACAGACTTTTTGCCCATTGCTTCTGTATCTGATATTGCTATTAATCCACTCAATCACGAAGCTATACTCATTACAACTGGCAATGGAGATGCAGGCATTGCCGCAGCATTTGCCCCTAATACCACTACAGTCAATCCCATTTATACCGCAGGAGTCTATCGTTCTACGGATTATGGGGAAACTTGGGAGGACATTAATTTAGGGCTATTACACCACTTTCAAAATGGAGGTTCTATTCGAAGAATTATTATTAATCCAGAATTTCCTCATCATGTATTAATTGCTTCTAGTGAAGGTGTTTTTTTAGTACGAAATGTATGGACTGATCCTGTATGGACTAAATTATTCGATGGGATTGGTAGTAAAGATCCTGAATTCAAAGGTTTAGAGTTTATGCCTGGTACTATGACCACACTTTATGCCTCTGGTAGAGATATTTACCGCTCTGTCGATTATGGCAGTAATTGGGAATCTTTAACGGGTACAGGTACAGGCTTAGAACTTGATAATCTACCTAATGATTTTACCATTAATCGTATTAATATTGCCGTTACACCTGCTGAGAGTGATGCACTATTTGCTTATATACAAGGTCAAGAGGATAATGATAGACAAGTAAGTTATATTTACAAATACGCCAATAATACATGGACACAATTAGATTATAACTCTACTAATAGAACAACTTATACTCGATTAGCTATAGCAGTTTCACCTATTGATCCTGATATTATTTACTATGGTGAAATATATACTAAAGGAACTTACGATGGTAGTAACTTTTTAACCTTATCGCCTCCTTCTGGAAATGGCTATCATGCAGATGTTCACGCTTTAGAATTTGACCCTGTTAATCCTACAACTGTATTTTGCGGACATGATGGTGGCGTAAGTACTAAAGATATTCAAGTACAAAATAGCGGAGGTTGGACTTTTAAAAATGGAGGGCTTCAAGTAGCTACTTTATGGACTTTTGATGATGCAGAATTGGATACAAGTATGATTGTAACGGGGCATCAAGATTGTGGTATCAATATTATTAGAAATCAAAATGGTCAAGAATCATGGCAGAATATACAGGGAGGTGACGGTTATGGAACTCGTATTAATAATGAGGATATGAATAATATATTTTATAAAACTTCGAGCAATGATATTTTTCGTTACAATTATGATGTTCAAAATACTTACTGGGAGTTTTCTCTACATCCTTATGATTTAGTCAATCCTAGTGAAAGAAGCATGTTTCCCGTCACCTTTCCAATGGAAAACCACCCCCAAACACAAGATATGTACTGGGGATTCACCGAAATCTATAAACGAAATCATGCTAGTTCCGCAGGCTTTGGTTCCTCCAACTGGGATGAACTCTGGGAAGGAATTTCTAATATAGGCACTTATGAACCAGCACAATGGAAACGCCAAATCACCGAATATGCCATCTCAGAATCCAATCCTGATTACCAATACATAGCCACACTAGGAACAGACAATGGAGCTAATGGAATTTGGCAATTATCCCCCAAATTATTTCGTACTACAGTAGGCGGTTGTCCCAATGATGTTTATGCTACATCTTGTTTTGATGAAATTACTAGTAATCTACCTTTTTCTAGCTATGGCAATACAGCCCATCCCATTATTACCGATATTGTCGTTCACCCTACAAACCCTTCTACACTTTGGGTGACATTTACTGGCTTTGATCCAGGTATTAAAGTCTGGAAATCTACCAATGCAGGTAATACTTGGCAAAATGCCGATCCATTTGGTGATTTAGCGAATATGCCAGTCAATGCGATTGTATATTCGGATGATACAGAAGAAGTAGATCGTTTATATATTGGTACTGATGTGGGTATTTTTACTCAAAAAAATGGGGGTAAATGGGAAAGGTATGGTAATGATTTTCCAAATGTTCGAGTGACAGAGCTAAAAATCAATTATTGTGCAGGGAAATTGCGTGCGGCTACCTTTGGTCGAGGACTTTGGGAGGGAGATTTGAACTACCAGACAGGTTACAGTAATTACCGCAATGTAGAAACAGACACGACTTGGAGTAGTAAACATTATGTCGAAAAAAATCTTCGCATTACTAATGGTACTGATTTGACTTTGACAGGTAACCTATATGTTTTACCGAAAGCAAAAATTGCTGTGGAAAATAATGCCACACTTACTTTAGATGGTAGCATTATTACTTATTGTAATAGCTGTGCTGATCTTCATTTTGATGTAGATGGCAACTTGATTGTAGACAATACTGTGTTGAATTTACTTGGTGCTTCTTCCATTAATATTTCTAGTACAGGAAGCGTTCATTTTATGGATGATTCAGGCTTGTGTTTCAATAAAGGTACTGAAATCAATATTGCCAATGGTGGTCAAATTTTCTTTAATGGGGAAAATTATACCTCCACATTTACCAATAACTACCAAAATGATTATGATTTATCCTTGACTACTCCTACGATTACTGGTAATCACTATGCTTTTAATAGCATTCAAGCATCTGGAAATGTTCGTAGTTCAGGTACGACTGACTTGGTTGCTGGTAGATACATTGACCTCAAGCATATTTTTACAGGAAAGCATGGCTTAGAAGCGAGAATTGAGACTGCTTTTAATAATTGTCCAGAAGGCGATCCATGTGAGGAGGATACCAATAATAGAGGCTATCGTGCTGGTTTGGGAAAGCAAGGAGCTACTGAGGATGTAGTAATTTTTCCTACCAATACACTTGAGGATAAGTCAATAGGTCAGACAAAAGTTGATCCTAGTTTGGTCAATCCACTACTAGAAATCAAAGCTTATCCTAATCCCAACGAAGGTCGATTTAATCTCCAACTCTTGGAAGATGGTTTGGCTACGGATAAAGGGACTTATAAAGTGGTTATTACCAATGCAATGGGGCAACAAATTCTTGTTCAATCCAATCAATCTGCCCTTTTGGAGATAGATATTGTAGATGCGCCTAAAGGCATTTACTTTATTACTGTATATGAGGAAACAAGCGGAATGAAGGTTGGCGAAACACTTTATGTTCAATAAAAAATAAACGATATCCAATTGGTAATAGATCTTAATTCCCCTGAAATCTTTGCAATTTTGGGGGGATTTTTATTCATTTCTAATCCATCACTATCTTCATTTTATATACTTTTCTAGCAGAAATGCTTTAAATTTTAATTGTCCTTCTAAGCCCTCTCTAAGAATACTAATGGCAATACCATCTAGAACTTTCATTAATATTTCAGCTTCCATAGCTGGCTCTTTATAGCCCAATTCATTAAATGCCCAAGTCAATTTATCTAATAAAGGTTTAAAGTTATTAGGTTTATTATATTCTTCTTGCCATTTCAATTTAAATTGCAATTTCCAATAACTATAAGAATCCTCATGAATAGCCATAAAAGGCAATATTATAAGCTGTTTAATCACTTCCAGAGGTTCCATTTCCTCCAATATAGGTGCGAAAAATTCACCTGTCCTACATTCAGCACCCTTAACAATGGCATCTAATAGTCCTTTTTTATTAGAAAAATGCTTAAAAATCAAACCTTCAGATACTCCTGCCTCCTTAGCAATCTTACTGGTAGACACCGCATTATAGCCATCATTAGCAAAAAGTATTAAAGCAGTATTGATAATTCTTTCCTTTTTATCTGTCACTATTTTTTAAGTTAATATAATCAATTATAATAATAGTCAACATATAGATAACAATCAATAAATTGACCATCTATGCTAAAGATAAAGCAAGATTTTTGTTTTACCAATTTTTGTAGCAATATGGCTTTGAACTAATTCAATTTTACATATCCAAGAAAAAATCAAGATACTTATTTAGTTTAGCTATACTTAATCATAGATTAGGAATAACTTAGTAGAACCAATATCTTATAGTAAGTTCAATAATAATTTTAGCAAAATCAATATTTATCTACAATATTTTAAGAATTAATCAATATATAACTCTATTAGCCGACTTAACACTACTCACCAAAAACAATTTACAGTAACATATTATCACATTAAAAAAATAAACACATCATCCTTTTTAACAACAAAAACAACATTAACAATATCACCTATATATTCAAAAACAAAAATACCTATAACAGCAATTTATAATCATATTTTACAAAGTTATTTATCTTAAAAAAAAAATTTGTCACATTATACAAAATCACAATGATAGTCTAGCTTTTATTATTTAGATTTGTCGTATAAAAATACATAAAACCCATAATAGTACTATATTTTATTCATTCTCTTTTTAATAATGATCCAATAATAGTTGCATTATTTTTCACTATCATTTACGCAAAAAACAATAACAAAATAACTGCCTGTACATTTTGTTAATATTATTTGATCACTATTTTTTATACCAATTCAAAAATAAATATACAAAAAAAATATTTTTTTGAATTTGGTATTAGTATCGCTTTAGCACCTTTAAAAACAGTTAATATACCATTTTCTTACCACGAAACAAAAAATACCATTATGCAAAAAAAACTCTTGGCAATTGTAGTATTGCTCTTTACCCTAACACATCTTTCAGCACAAAACACCCCAGTTCTACAACTAGATGTAGAAAAAGGCAAGTCAGTTAGGACCCTCTTAAAGTTGAATGCAGATGTTTCTGCTCAAAAAGGCACAGACATTCTTCGCAACCATCTCCCTATGACCGCAGATGAAGAAATGCGGCTCCAAAGTGCAGAACAAGACAATCTTGGATTTACTCATCAAAAGCACCAACAGTATTACAAAGGTATCAAAGTAGATGGCTCGACCTATACGGTACATAGCAAGCCAGGTAGTGAAACCATTTTGACAGGAAACTATCGTTCAGTAACAAAAGTCGATACCAAACCTGTTTTAGATGGTGAGCAAGCTTTAGCATTAGCACAAAATTATGTTGGTGCTGATCTATATGCTTGGGAAACAACTGGTGTACTTGTAGAATCTGATTTCCCAAGACCTAAACCAGAATTGGTGATCGTTGCAGATATGAGCAATGAAAAGCCTTCTCAATTGGCTTGGAAAATAGATATGAACGCTTCTTATCCATTGTATAGTGCCGATCTTTATGTTCATGCACAAACAGGAGAAATCATTCAAGAATATAATAGAATATGTCTAGCAAACGCTGTAGGTTCTGCTGCCACTCGTTATAGCGGTACCCAAACTGTAAACACAGACAGTTACAATGGCTCTTTCCGACTTAGAGATTATTCAAGAGGAAATGGAGTCTTCTCCTATGATGCTTCTTATGCTACTACTACAAGTGGTAATGTTCCTTCTGCCTCTTATGATTACACAGACAATAATAATGACTGGACAGCAGCGGAGTATAATAATGCAAGAAAAGACAATGCTGCATTAGATGCTCACTTTGCTGCACAAGCTACTTATGATTTCTTCTCCAGTAATTTTGGTAGAAACAGCTATGATAATAATGGTGCGATTATCAAAAGCTATGTCAATTGTGATATTGAGCAAGCTTATGGTTATCCTACTGGTTATAATGACAATGCCTTCTGGAATGGTATCGCTATGGTTTATGGAAAAGGACGTTCTTATGATCCATTAACTACTGTTGATATTACTGCTCACGAAATCGGACACGCTGTTTGTCAACATACTTGTAATCTAGTTTATTCTTATGAATCAGGTGCAATGAACGAGTCTTTGAGTGATATTTGGGGTACTTGTGTAGAACATTACACCAATACCAATCATGGCACCAATAAAAATCTTTGGCTGTTAGGTTCTGAAATCGGAACAACTTTCCGCTCTATGTCTAATCCCAATGCTCATGGTCAACCTGATACTTACTTAGGTACTTCTTGGTATTCTGGAAGTGGTGATAATGGTGGTGTACACTACAATAGTGGCGTTGGTAACTTCTGGTTCTACATTTTGACTGTTGGTAAAAGTGGGGTGAATGACAATGGCGACAGCTACAATGTAAGTGCTATTGGTATTGACAAAGCAGCGGCTATTACTTGGCGTTCAGAAGCTGTCTACTTATCTACTAATTCTCAATATGCAGACTGGAGAACTTATGCGATCCAATCAGCAGTAGATTTATACGGTTCTGGTTCTGCTGAAGAGCAAGCTGTTACTAATGCATGGTATGCAGTAGGTATCGGAAGTGCTTATAATGGCGGTGGAGGAAATACAGATACACAAGCACCTAGCCAACCATCTGTTACTGCTTCTAATATCACTAATACAACAGCAACACTAAGCTGGCCAGCATCTACGGATAATGTAGGGGTTACGGGTTATGACATTATGTACAATGGCAATAGTATTGGTACAACAACTAGTACGTCTGTCAATATTTCTGGTATGTCAGCTTGTACTACTTATACTTTAGGTATTGTTGCTTATGATGCGGCTGGAAATCGTTCTAATACAGGTTATGTGACTTATACTACTACTGGTTGTGCTACAGATACACAAGCACCTAGTACACCTACAAATCTAAGTTTCAGCAGTATTACACAAACTTCTGCTGTTGCTACTTGGAGCGTATCTAGTGATAATGTAGGGGTAACAGGTTATGATGTATACCTTAATGGTTCCTTTATTGGCACTGCTACAAATAATTTCTATTCTTTTAGTGGATTAACTGCAAGCACAACTTATACGGTTTATGTAAGAGCAAAAGATGCAGCAGGTAATGTATCAGGTTTTGCTACGGGTTCTTTTACTACATTATCCAATGTAGATACGCAAGCACCTAGCACTCCTACGAATCTAAGTTTCAGCAGCATTACACAAACATCTGCTGTTGCTTCTTGGAATGCTTCTAGTGATAATGTAGGCGTTACAGGTTATGATGTCTATCTTAATGGTTCTTTTACTGGCTCTACAACAAGTACTTCTTATTCCTTTAGTGGATTAACTACTAGTACAACTTATACCGTTTATGTAAGAGCAAAAGATGCAGCAGGTAATGTATCAGGGTTTGCTACAGGTTCTTTTACAACATTATCCAACGTAGACACACAGCCACCTAGTCAACCATCTGTGACAGCTTCTAATATTACTAATAGTACTGCTACCTTAAGTTGGCCAGCATCAACAGATAATGTAGGCGTTACGGGCTATGATATTATGTATAATGGCAACAGTTTAGGTACGACTACAGGTACTTCCATAAATATTTCTGGTATGGCTGCTTGTACCACTTATACTTTTGGTATTGTTGCATTTGATGCGGCTGGTAATCGTTCTGCTACTGGTACGGTGACATTAACTACAACAGGATGTACAGATACGCAAGCACCTAGCACTCCTACGAACTTGACTTTTAGTAATATTACACAAACATCTGCTGTTGCTTCTTGGACGGCTTCTACAGATAATGTAGGTGTTGTGGGTTACAATATTTACCTAAATGGTTCTTTCTATGCTGCTTCTATATCTCCTACTTGGACATTCAATGGCTTGACACCAAATACTACGTATAATGTTTCTGTACAAGCAAAAGATGCAGCAGGTAATTTCTCTGCTTTTACTTCTGGTTCGTTCACTACACTTGGTTCGACACAACAACTAATTGGTTCTTACTTTGAAACAGGTATGGATGGATGGTTAGATGGTGGTTCTGACTGCTATCGTTATTACAATAGTACTTATGCATTTGAAGGTAATTACTCTATCCGATTGAGAGACAATTCTGGTACGGCATCTGCGATGACTACAGCTAGTAGTTATAATCTTACTGGTTATAACCAAGTAGAAATCAAATTATTCTTCTATGCCAATAGTATGGAAAATGGTGAAGATTTTTGGGTAAGATATTACAATGGTTCTACATGGCAAACAGTAGCTGCTTATGCTAGTGGTAGTAGTTTCAGCAATAATCTATTCTATGTAGCCACTATTTATCTAAACAGTTCTTACTACAATTTCCCAACAAATGCGAAATTCCGTATCCAATGTGATGCTAGTAGTAATGCTGACCAGGTTTATATTGACCAAGTAACGATTACGGCTTCTAATGTGAATACTTTCTTAAGTCAAGAACCAATCAATACACTTGAAGAATTAGGTGGTCCAAATAGAGGTAAAGGAAGTGCACCAATAAACATCAATGTTTATCCTAATCCTACTAGTGATTTCTTAACGCTTAATGGTTCGACTTCTATTAATGATATTCAAATATTCGGTATTGATGGAGCTTTGATTCTACAATCTGAAAATATAGATGATTTTGGCAGAATTAATGTAAGTCAGTTGAGTCCTGGTACTTACTTTATTATGATTAATACAGAGGAAGGTATTGTAAGAAAACGTTTTGTGAAATTATAATAGCTTTAATGAATGATAGGTATGACCTGATTTGATTATTGAATAATTAATAATGGTTGTATTTGGGCATCGTGATGACTATTTATAGATCATTACGATGCCTTTTGTTTTTGATATTGATAGATTAGTAACGAGTGAAAAAGGGCAGCCAATCAACCTATTTTTTCTTCAAACTCATATCCAAACTCTTATAAGAATGGGTTAAAGCACCAACAGAAATATAATCCACTCCTGTTTCTGCATAGCCTCGAATCGTTTCTAAAGTAATGCCACCTGATGATTCTGTTTCAAAACGACCATTAATCAATTCAACCGCCTTTTTCGTTGTAGGTACATCAAAATTATCCAACATAATTCGGTTTACCTGACCAACTGCCAATACTTCCTCCACCTCTGCCATATTCCTTGTTTCAATTTCAACCTTAATGTCCAATTGTTTCTCTTGCAGGTATTTTTGGGTTTGGAGGATGGCTTTGGTAATGCCTCCGCAAAAATCATGGTGATTATCTTTGATCATAATCATATCATACAAACCCATTCGATGATTATAGGCACCACCTATGCGTACTGCCCATTTCTCGATCATCCGCATTCCAGGCGTTGTTTTTCGGGTATCCAAGACCTTTGCATTAGTACCCTCTACAGCCTTCATATAAGTATTTGCCATTGTTGCAATTCCACTCATACGCTGCATACAATTGAGTGCAAGTCGTTCTGTTTTGAGAATGGATTGTGTTTTTCCACTAACCGTAAAAGCAATATCGCCATACTTTACAGCCCTTCCATCGGGTATAAAAACCTCCATCGTCAGTCCTTCTCCAATTCTCTCAAAAATGGCTTGTGCCAATTCAACCCCTGCTAATATCCCTTCTCCTTTGACAATCAACCTAGCTGTACCTTCTGCGTCGGCAGGGATACAAGATAAGGAAGTATGGTCACCATCGCCAATATCTTCTGCAAAAATGCGGTCTATAAATGGGTTTAAATCCATTGCTTCTTGATTTTTTTAATATTTGATACTAAACGGAGCCACATTCCAATGTGGCACTACGACATTACCTTATCTTCCCTATAGTATAGGATAAGCCATAGTCTTATCAGCCAATAATCAACTCTTCTCGATTAGGCCCTATAGATAATAAAGTAATTTTTACTTGCAATTCTCGCTCCAAAAATTCGATATAATTTTGTAAAGCCTGTGGTGTGTCTGTTAAAGCTCTACAGGAAGATAAATCTGATTGCCAACCCTCCATTTCCTTATAAAGGACACTAGGCAATTGTCGATCCAAATCATAAGGCATATTAGGAGATGCTTTGCCGTCAATCTCGTAAGCTATGCCAGCCTGAATCGTCTCAAAGCTAGATAGAATATCCACTTTGGTAAGCACCAATTGTGTCACCCCATTAATCATAATCGCATAACGAAGCGCAGGAAGGTCAATCCATCCACAACGCCTAGGTCGTCCTGTTGTTGCTCCAAATTCACCACCCAACTGACGAATGCGCTCCCCTACTTCATCATGTAATTCTGTAGGAAAAGGGCCACCGCCTACTCTTGTACAGTAAGCCTTAGAAATACCAATGACCTCTCCAATACGTTGTGGTGCAATACCTAAGCCATTGCAAACACCAGAAGTTGTAGTGCTAGAGGAGGTGACATAAGGGTAAGTACCAAAGTTAATGTCTAATAAGGTTCCTTGTGCACCTTCGGCTAATATCTTTTGTCCTTTAGTTAAACGCTCATTCAAAAAATAGGCTCCATCAACAATTTGACACTTTCGCAAACATTCAATACCCTCAAAAAAAGCAGTTTCTAAAGGAGCCAAATCAAACTCATAATCGTATTGTTCCAGTATACGCAGGTGCTTTGTCTTCGCTGCCTCATAACGCACTTGGAAATCATCCATTAAGATGTCACCAATACGCAAGCCATTTCGAGCCGTTTTATCACTATACGTTGGTCCGATTCCCCTCAATGTAGAACCGATTTTATTTTTACCCTTAGCGGCTTCATAAGCCCCATCAAGTATTTTGTGGGTAGGTAATATCAGATGTGCTTTTTGAGCGATAAACATGCGCTCTAGGATAGGAATAGCTAAAGCAGCTACTTTCTCAATTTCAGCTTGTAGGCCAGCAGGGTCGATGACCATCCCATTTCCTAATAAATTGACAATGTTATCATATAAAATACCAGAAGGAATATGATGTAAAACAAGCTTTTGTCCTTCATAGTAAAGCGTGTGTCCAGCATTAGGACCACCTTGAAAACGAGCAATTACATCATAATTGGGGGCTAAATAATCTACAATCTTTCCTTTTCCTTCATCGCCCCATTGCAAGCCTAAAAGAACGTCTACTGTCATTATGCTATTTAGAATAAGTGGTTTGCTTAATCTCCTCTATTGCCTCTTCTACTGTATCAAAGACCGCAAATATAGCATATAATTTAGTGATAATTAACAATTTTGAAACTTGACTAGAAATATTCGCTAGATATAAATCACCTCCTGCATTTCGAGCTTTAGTTAGCATCGTTAATAAAATGGACAATCCTCCACTATTGATCAATTCAATAGCTGCACAATCAATAATAAATTGTCTGTTTCCATCACTGATCCAATTTTCCAATTCATCTATAATTGGTGTGAGTTGATAACGAGAGTTCAATAAGCCATTGATGGTAAAAACAACAATATCATTATTATATATTTTCGATGTATACTGCATTAGATTAGTTCAGATTTTAGTAACGAGTAAAATATTCTTTTACTGTTATTTAGTGATAACATACACTATAGTATGATACATAGTTGAGCAAAATCAAATTGGGAGACTTAGACTTATAAATAGGTTATATTGATAAAATAAATGTACGTTTATTTTATCAATATACCAAAGAAGATAGAACAATCTTGACTGCAATAGGTTGAGTCAACAAACAATCTAACTCAAACGATCAACAGAAAAAATTCCCTCTACATTCTTCAACTTCTTGATCAATACATTTAGTTCTGATTTATCCTTCACAAAGATAATAATCCTTCCTTCAAA
This sequence comes from Bacteroidota bacterium, assembly GCA_020628015.1. Lineage (GTDB taxonomy): Bacteria > Bacteroidota > Bacteroidia > Chitinophagales > UBA2359 > JAHDFT01. The sequence continues at coordinate 5,290 of JAHDFT010000026.1, read as the reverse complement.
AATACCATCCTTTGCATCTAACGAAATAGAACGCATATTTAGTTTTAGATCACTAGAAATAATGCTCGTTAACTTATTGACCAAGCCCACATCATCAATACCATTAATCTTCAAACTAGTCATAAACAATAAGTCCTTAGATTGTTTTGCCCACTTTGTGCTTACAATTCGATAAGGATATTTATTGATCAAATCAGTAGAATTAGGACAATCGGTACGATGGATGCGAATACCTTTGGAGATGGTGATAAAACCAAATACATCATCTCCTGGAATTGGCTTACAACAAGAAGCAATACTATAATCAATTCGATCTGCAAAACCACCAAAGACGTTGATCCCCACATCCTCCGCAGCAGGCCCTTTATACCTTGCTGCCAATTTTTCCTGATCAATTGCTTCAGGAGCTTTCTCTTTTACTATAACAATCTTATCCCCCTTAAACTTCAACTTCTTCAATTCATTAAGATCAAAACCTTTCGTCGCAATTTGATAGAAAAACTCTAGGGAATCAGGCATTTTATAATGATTCACCAATTCATTAATCACATTCTTATTATACTTCACCTTCAAACTCCTCAACTTCCGTTCTAATATCTCCTTACCCATTTCCGCCTCTTGCTTTTTCCTATTCTTTAGCTCTGACTTAATTTTGGTACGAGCCCTCGAAGTTCGTGCATAATTCAACCATTCCTCCGTAGGATGTTGCTTTTTAGAAGTCAAAATCTCCACCTGATCTCCATCCTTCAACTCATAAGAAATTGGCTTTAAATGTCCATCTATTTTAGCTCCTAAACATCGGCAACCAATTTCGGAATGAATTTCAAAGGCAAAATCTAGTACGGTAGAGCCTTTCGGTAGGCTTTTGAGATCTCCTTTTGGGGTAAAAACATAAACCTCACTATCATAAAGTGCATGTCTAAAATCGGTAATAAACTCAATCGCATTTTCTCCACTTTTATTGGAAAGAAAGTCTCTAATTCCCTCTAACCAGTTATCCAGTTGAGCAGAAGATTTATGTCCTTTATACCGCCAATGGGCAGCAACCCCCCGCTCTGCAACTCTATCCATCCGCTCGGTGCGAATCTGTACTTCTACCCATTTTCCTCTAGGCCCCATTACCGTAGTATGTAAAGATTCATAACCATTTCCTTTTGGTGTAGAAATCCAATCTCTTAAACGCTCTGTCTTAGACTTATAACAATCTGTAATAATGGAATAACATCGCCAACATTCTGCTTTTTCCTTTTGTAAATCTCCATCTACCTCTAAAATAATGCGAATAGCGAAAAGGTCGAATATTTCATTAAATTCAACTTTCTTGCTTCGGATTTTATTAAAAATAGAAAAAATATGTTTAGGACGACCAAAAATCCGAAACTTCCCAAAACCATTTTCCTCCAAACTTTTGCGAATTGGCGCAATAAACTCCGCAATATAACTCTCTCGCTCTACTTTCTTTTCATTCAGCTTACGTGCAATATCTTTATAAATATTGGTTTGTGTATACTTCATACACAAATCCTCCAATTCAGATTTAATTTTGTACAAACCCAAACGATGTGCTATAGGTGCATAGATGTACAAGGTTTCAGAAGCAATCCGAAACTGCTTGTGCTTTGGCATAGAATCCATTGTTCGCATATTGTGCAAACGATCTGCAATCTTGATCAAAATTACTCGAATATCCTGTCCAAGCGTCAAAAGAATTTTACGCACGCTTTCTGCTTGTCGTTCTACCCAACCTTTTTCCTCAAATACTCCTTTTATTTTGGTTAAACCATCAATAATATGAGCAATTTCTCTATTAAATTCCTTAGAAATATCATCTAGCGTAATGTCTGTATCTTCCACGACATCATGTAATAGCGCACAGATCACCGAATCTGTTCCTAAGCCAATTTCCTCAGCTACAATTTTAGCGACCGCAATCGGGTGAAAAATATAAGGTTCACCACTCTTGCGTACCATGCCCGTATGTCCTTTATTCGCCATTTTAAAGGCATAAGTAATCCTTTTCTTGTCCTCCTCTTGGGCCTGACAAGTTTCAAGCATATCTTCAAATGCTTCCTGTATCTTTATTTCCATTGATGTTTCTGTATTAATCATAACCATCATGTTTTAACCCTAAGTGCTTTAGCCCAGCTCAATAGCTTAAGCTAAGTAATAAAAATAATCGTCAAATAAAATGCCCATTTTAACATTATCAAACTACTTACACTTATTCTTATATTAGCATATTTATAATGACAAACTCTAAATTTAATAAAATAAAATCAAAATTGCAGATAAAATTTGGGCTTAGGAACAGTCAAAAAATAATTGTACCATTTTGATTGATAAATTTGCACACTTATTTTCATTTGTTGCTCATAAGTACTGATTTCTTACCCAATGATTAATAGATTGTATTATTTTCACAATATCATGCTGATAAAAACCTGTCCCATTAAAGCAATTACACTCGATCAGCTTAAATCCTGCTTGCACTTGGGCAATATCCATTGCATACACATCTGCTAAACGATAAGCATTAATAAGCTCTTGAGCAAAGACAAATAATTCTTCGGGTAAATCTTTGGCAGATTCATTTAATAATCCCTTTTCCATATATTTTGATACGGAAACGATCACATTATCTACAATAAACAAACGCCATTCTTTTGTAATATTTCGTGGAGGAGCCATCCAAACAGGTGTTTCGGCATGAAGCTCTGGTATATCTAGTTGACAAATACGTTCACTCCACTTCACTAATTGTTCAAAATGAGCTACTCGTCCATCAAAGGCTTTGCTATCATGATTCGGTCGAATAAACCATTGTTCTTCTGCTTGACTTTCCAACGCTGCTATTTCCCCAAATAAAAGCAGGCTTCCACTACTATTCAATACTTGATCTTTCCATTGATCAACGTAATTTTGCATATTAAAGGTGTTGGGATCATAAAAAACGCCTTGCTGCAAATTTTCATCCGCAAAAGCATTTAACATAAAAGTTGTTGAACCATAAGGAATAGTAAAAGTGTTTTTATGCTGTATTTCTGGTATTTCCCTTGAAAACGGAATCACCTCTACTGTTTCCCAAAGCTCATCTACACCATTTAAAGCGGCTTTGATTTGCTTTAAAACCCTAGTTTGAGTCAAATTTTTCTGAAGTACCCAATTAATCATTGAAAATATTATTTACTACACTTTTAAATTAAGCATTATGACCATTAGACCTGCCCAAAAAACAGATGTAGCCCCAATTATTAAAATGTTGGCTACAGATCCATTAGGACAATTGCGAGAAGCCTATGCCGAACCCCTCCCAGATGTTTATTACCAAGCCTTTGAAAAAATTGACCAAGATCCCAATCAACGACTGGTTGTAGTGGAAGATGAAGCAGGCGAAGTCATTGGCACCTTACAATTGAGCTTGATTCCTTATTTGACTTATAGAGGCGGCACTAGAGCGCAAATTGAGGCAGTACGAATTAGACAGGATCAACGAGGTAAAGGTCTAGGTGAAAAACTGTTCAAATGGGCCATTCAGGAGGCAAAGGAAGCAGGCGCACATCTAGTACAATTAACCAGCGATAAAGCTCGTCCTAGAGCCATTCAGTTTTATGAACAACTGGGATTTAAAGCCAGTCATGAAGGTATGAAACTCCATTTTTAATTTGCCATTATCTGACAAAAGTGCAGATGACCTTTGTTGTTTGTCCTCCAACTGACAAGCTGATCAAAGCTATTTTTAGTACATTTGCTTTATGCAAAGCGATACTGCCATATTAATTTTTAGTAGGACAGCTCAGGAAGAGGCACTGATCAAACAATATGTTCCAAACTTGTCACAGCAAGCAAAGGTGGATATTGCTCAGGTCTTGATTGAGCATGTTCAAAAGGCGGTTCAACAAACCAATTTACCTTATTTCACCCATTTTTCCCCTCAACAAAAGGGAGATACCTTCGGTCTACGTTTAACCCATGCAATAGAAAGCGTTTTTCAACAAGGATTTGAACGGATCATTATCGTTGGAAATGACTGCCCTTCCCTTTCTACTCAATTACTACGTCAGACTAACCAACAACTACTATTCCACGACCTTGTATTTGGCCCAGACTTCAACGGTGGTGTCTTTTTAATAGGTCTTCATCGCAAAGCTTACAATAAATCCGATTTTCTTCAGCTCCCTTGGCAAACAAGTGATCTACAAGACGCATTCCGAAGGTATATTACCAATAGACAAGCCTCCGCTTTTTGGTTAACAGCCAAGAAAGATATTAATACTGTTTCAGATTTTAAAACTTTCTTAGCGCAACTTTCCACAAAACATTATTTATACAAACAATTATACCGCATCCTTCAAACAAGTGATGCTATTCATCAGTTCCCTTCCTTTATTTACCAAACCCATTATCATGTTATTGAGCATGGTTGGAGAGCTCCACCCATGCTTATTTAAAACTGAGAATATTGTTAAGGTACAATCAAGTATTCGTTGATTTTTCAACGGCTAAACTTTCCTATAAGTCAATATTGACAAGCGGTTCATCCCCCTACCCCCTTCAAAGGGGGATGTTATGAAGTTTATTCATTAATATAGTTGGTGTGATGGAAAAAATAGGTAAGAAAACTTTTATTATTCTGATTCATCGTTTGCTTTGCTTAAAGAACTTTTTTAAAGCAGTATAGCCAAGTCCAGTAATAAATAGCAGCTCAATAATTCATCAAATAAACCGACAAATCCATCCCCCTTTGAAGGGGGCTTGGGGGATGAATCGCCTATCATTGCTAAGTTTCAGAATATCCATGCCGTTTTAAAAAAGCAAAATCTAAACAATTTCTCTCCTTCCTTAATACACACTCTTTGCCATATTTTATTAAATCAATTACATGAAATCAATCTTACTCTTCGTCTTGATGATGAGTATGACTGGGTATACCTATGCCCAGTTAATCATCAAAGGACAAATAACAGGCACCGAAAACAAGCAGCCTATTCCTGGTGTCAATATAATAGAAAAAGGAACAAATAATGGTACAACAAGTGATGTGAATGGTCAATATGAACTCACTTTATTGGATGGAGATGGCGGAATATTGGTTTATTCCTTTATCGGTTTTAAACAACAAGAAAAAAGCATAGATAAAGCTACTCAATTGGATGTAAGCCTAGAAACACAAGCACAAGAATTAGATGAAATTGTGGTGACAGCCCTAGGGATTGAAAGAGATCGTAAGGCTTTGGGTTATGCCGTACAAAAAATAGACCCACAAGAATTTACCGAAGTTCGCCAAACCAAT
>JAHDFT010000508.1 GCA_020628015.1 Bacteroidota bacterium | reverse complement strand
AACATACCCAAGTCTAAGTATAAGACCCTCATAATAAGGATTGTACCTTCCCCCACAATATGTCATGCACTCAAATAGCTCTAATCTTTTACTCTCCATAATTGCCACCAAGGAACAAAAGGTTTATCATGATGCTCGTAATGATAGCCAAAGAAATAGCAGGATACAAAAGCCCAAAAGTGATTCTTGGATAGACTTCGAGATTGATGGTGGTTATCGTGTTCGCCTTTATGAGGTAAATAAGTACCAAAATAGAAGAGTTGTAAAGTACTTAATAAAGCTGGGGCAATCCAAAAGAAGATGAGATTACTCGTCGGTAAATAAAGTTTGAGGATATTGAAAACAATCGCATAGGCCAGTATTTGCCAAATCGTCAAGTAGTTTTTAATGAATTGTAAATACCACATCACAAAATTCCCTTCATAATAATCTGGATCATCATCTGTATGTACATGTCGATGATGTCGATGATGTTCTGTAAATAGTTTTTGATAGGGAAAGAAAGCGTATAAAAAAGTGCAGATGCGTCCAATAGCGTGATTAAATCGAGGTATTTTAGGGGCGATGGTGTGGTGCATGGCATCGTGGGCGGTAATGAATAAGCCTGTAAATAAATGGGTCTGTAAAATAAATAATAACCAACATACTGGATCACTCCAACTAAAGGGATATTGTAGGGCAATATATAGATTGGTTAGCCATAAAGCTATAATCAATAAAGCAATTCCTACTCCCAAATTGGATTGAGTCAATTGACGTATGGAGGCATTGGTTGATTCAGACATGTTTTTATTGATTTAATAATCAAGAGAAATTCAATAAAGCAAAGAAAGTTGCCATTATCACTAGTAACGGAATGCCAAGGGGATTGTTTTTCGGAAAGGGTAATTTGAAATATACCCAAAAAATGAATAGAGAAATCAAATACCAGCCAAGATAATTGTGTAAACCTGGTGTGTGTGCCGCCCAAGTCCAAAATTCCATTTTAATCGCTACTGGTTCTATAAGGACATCTAATAAAACCATTAATAAGGCAGCAAATAAGGCTTTGACTGTAGTATTCGATAAATATCGCTCGGCAACTAAGCCACAACAATGACTACAGACCATCCAATTAATCCCAATCATCCAAGGCACTCCTAGAAATTTCCATCCTAAAACTTCTCCATAGCTATATTCTCCAAAAATGACTCCTGTGGCTACTCCTAATATTTCTACAATCATTCCAACTGCAAAACTAAATAGGGCAAAAAACCAAAAGGGTTCTTTTCGTTCTGGTTCATTGATGATCAAACAAAACGCAGAGAGTATAAGTGTTATTGGTGTTAAACTTAGGAAGAATGGACGTGTGGGGAGGTAGTGAATGAAGGGTAATCCTGCGAAGTGAACGAGGGCAAGGGCGAATATCGACCATTGTAGTTTACTAATTTGCTTTATATTCATTAATCCAATAAATTACTCAGTAAAATAAAGTCCTCAAAACCTCCAAAGAACGAACTTCCTTAAAACCCTCGACATGCAATTGATAATATTTGATAAGGGTTTGTAGCAAAAACCAACGCTGTTCCTTTGATAAACGGATTGTATGGCTCTCCAAAAGCGATATACTGCTTAATTGATGCCACTTTTCACTCAATGGCATTTCCAATAAATAAGGATGCGTTGGCCGTTGCTTGGTAAACTTACCCTCTTGTAGGTCAAAGATAGCCCTTTCTCCAAAGGAGAAATTCGGTTGTGGTTGACAACCGAGCCATTTGGTCAATTGTAACAAAAAAACGAGATGAAAGTTGCCAACAGCAGCTTGATATTGATCTAATAATTCAATGCTGTGGTGAAGAAACTGGAAAAGAGCTTCATTTTTCTCTTGTTCCTTCAAGGTTTTATCTAGTACTTCGGTAAGAAATTGAGCGATGGTATTTTTGGCAATATTGAAGGGGATCTCGGTAAAAGTAGCACTCCATTTGACCTCCTTCACCCTTTGCAAAGCTCGATTAGAACGAAACTGCACCTCCAAATCCAGTAAACTAAGTGGCTGAAACATCGCTGACTTATAACGAGCTTTGCTTTTACGCACACTATGAATAATAAAAGAAGTTCTGCCTAATTCTTTTGTATAAAGCTGTACAATGAGGCTGGTTTCTCCAAATTTCACCGTTTTTAATACAATCCCTGCTGTGGAAATTAACATTTAGAAATGTACTTTTACATAATAACTAGACATGACATCATCAGCCGTTTCTCTACGATGCACCTCCTCAAAATCACCTGTCGCAAAATCATATTGCACGACTGGCGGACGCAATTGGATAAAAGGCGGTTTAAATACAATGGTATAGGCTCCAATATTGTGGAATAATAAATAATCCCCTTCTTTTAAATGCCCTTCATAACTTGGTACCATACAATCATGTTCCATACAAGTATAACCTGTAATGTCCATATTTTTGCGTAAATCTTGATCTGTATTTTCCTTATTTGCTCGAATAATATCAAAAATCAAATTCTTCGCATTTCCTGTCGGCTTAACATTGTGAATACTACCTGATACAATCGCCAAAGATCGTTCTCTGATTTGCTTGATTTGTAATACTTCACAAGCAAAGTAAATCGTATCAGCTACCAAACCTGTTCCTGGCTCTACAATTAGCTCCGTTTCTGGATGTGGATAAAGCTCCTTGAAAAGCCTGCCTATAGTATCCCCATACTCCTCTAAAGTTGGCACCTCACAAGAGAACTGCTTTTTCAATTCCTCGCTCATATTACTAAAGTAACCACCTCCCACATCTAAAAAGTCTAAAGGAATGCCATCAAACAATTCGTTTGCTAGTTGAATCAGCTTCGTTGTTCTGATCTCAAATGAAGCTAAACTTCTAGCAGAAGTAGAGAAATGACAATGTAAACCAGCAATTCGGCAGCCTTCTAGCTGGTGGAGCCGATCCACAACTTCCTTGACCTCTCCATTGTCTGCATCAAAGCCGAATCTGGAAGTAACATTTGTCCCAATATCGAAATTACAGCGAATCCCTACTGAAAAGTGTTTCATGCGCTGGCTTCGAGCAAATTCTTCGATAAAGTCTAGTTCATAAATGGAATCTAGGTTAACGATGGAGTGATTTTCTAAGGCATAAAAAATCTCCTCCTTTGTTTTTACTGGGCCATTGAAAATAATGCGATTGGCTGGTACACCTGATTTTAAGGCGAATTGATATTCCATACCAGAAACAACCTCTGCATAACCACCTTTTTCTTGTACCGTCTGACAAATGATCGGCAAGTAATTGGTTTTATAGGAATAGCCGATTTGCGTATTGGGGTGATGTTGACGCA
>JAHDFT010000025.1 GCA_020628015.1 Bacteroidota bacterium | reverse complement strand
TGTCTAGTTTTTTTCTTCAAAAATATAATGTCATTGCTACTCATTTAATGATTTAAGAATCGTAATTAGTAAAGGCAAAATAATCGTGTATGTGAATGACACAGTTATTTTCATAATTCTCCAAAGCTTTCTATTTCTTTAATACTAAGTGATGGATTAGAAATAAATTCGGCCGAAATATTCTGCTAATTATTTAGTCTAAGACAAGGCGCAAAAATAGCGCATACATGGAATGTACGTAATATTTTTGTAACGAAGTATTAGGCTAAATAATCAAGAATATGGCCGAATTTATTTCTGTTCCATCACTAAACTCCCCACGATAATTATGCACAAAAGCAAGGTAGTAGAATACATGAAAACGCTTTCTAAGAGTGAGTTGAGAGCGTTTAGTAAGTATATTGTTAGTCCATATGTTAAAAAAGCAGATCGAAAGATTGTTGATTTATTTGAGCATCTAAAAAAGTATTATCCTGATTTTGATTCTAAAATGATTAATCGGGAAAAAGTACACCAAAAATTATATCCTAATGCTACAAAAGTAGTAGATAAAAAATTGCGAGATTTGATGTCAGGCTTAACCGCTATTTTAGAAGATTATTTTGTGTGGTTAGAATTGAAAAAAGATGATGATGCTTATAAATTATTACAGTTAAAGGCATTAAGTCAACGTAATCTGTTGAAATATTTTGCTACGGAAGGACGAATTTTAGGGCAGCAACTTGATAAACAAAGTTGTAGAGATGCAGATTATTTTCGCCAAAAATTTGACTTGAATGTTTTATTGTATAACTATTCTGAAGATCAGCGATTACAACCCAATAATGATAATTTGCAAGCTGCTTTAGAGTATTTAGATTGTTATTATTATACCACGAAATTGGCACTTTGTAGCGAGGTCATCAATCGAGAGCGCATTTTAGCAGCTCCAGAACAAATACTTTTTTTGGAGGAATTATTGAATCAATCTGATCATCCACAATTACAAAAATATCCTGCCATTCACATTTACCAACAGTTGGTCTATTTAATGCAAAAAGAAAGCATAGAGAATTTCTTTATTGTCAAAAAGCTCTATTTTGAACATATAGATATTTTTGGTGAAGAGGCCAAGCAGGAGATTTATGCTTATTTGTATAATAGTAGTTCTAGGTTGAGTAGAAGTGGTAATCCTGAGATTATTCGGGAGCATTTGGAGATCTATCAGTTTGGTTTAAAAAAGGGTTTACTCTTAGAAAATGGAATCCTTTCCTTCAATTTATTTCAAAATATTATTAATGTGGCCTGTGCAGTAGAGGAATTGGAGTGGGCAGGGACTTTTATTAAAACGTATAGTCCTTTAGTAAAAGAGGAGGAAAGAGCAAATGCTGTTGCTTTAGGTAGTGCTTATGTCGCTTTTATGGCTGGGGATTGTGAGCAAAGTTTGGATTTATTGCGAGAGACGAATTTTGTTAATATTCACTACAATATAGTGATCAGGTGCATTCAGTTGATGTGTTATTATGAGTTGCCCAATTATGAAGAGGTCTTTTTTGATAGCACGCACAGTTTTACCAATTATTTACGACGCAATAAGATTGTTTCTTCAGAACTAAAAACAAAGAATAATAACTTAGTGAAATTTGCTAAAAAATTATTTCGAATCAAAATAGGAGAACAAGAGTATGACCCTTCATTGGTTAAGGAGTTAGAAAATACTACTGCTATTGCTTATAGAAGATGGTTAAGCCTGAAAATTCAAGAACTAACACAATAAAAAATTGGAATGTAGTGCTAAATATCTACTAAATAGCCTACACTCCAATACATCTTATCAACAATATCTGAACAAACTGACTAATTTTTATTTTTGCTTATTGGTCATTATTTCACCACAGAAAATGCTTGTTTTTCAATGCCATTAACTGTTCGTATTTCTAGCCAATACATCCCCGTAGTTAATGCGGTAATATTATAAATAATTTGCTCAGTACGTGGAGCCAATTTATCTTGATGTACTAATTGACCATTACTCTGATAAATTGCCCAACTGATTGCACCTAAATCTTCTATATCAACCATAATTTGATGACTACTAGGGTTAGGGTAGATATTGAAATTCCCTAATTTATTTCCTCTAGTTTTATTGGTAGTTACTCCATTAGTATTAGCACAGTCTTCAAAATAACAATCACTCTCACTATCTAAGCCGCCATTACCCAATGCTATGATCTCTCCTGTAACGATATCTACTACATACTCAACATCACCAATATTTACAGTAATTGTTTCTTCTTCACAAGTAATTGTAACACATCCACTAATGGAGATATTATCTCCTACATTCAAGTCACTAGGCCCACCATTGTCTATGTTTGGAGAGTCATCAGCAGGCTTTATAGGTAGGTCCAACTGATCAATTTCGGTTGTTACTCTAATAACAGGCACATGAGGATCGTTCCTATCTCCTTCATTTATAATGATTAGTATATCCCCCCCATTGCCATTTCCGTTTCTAGGATCTTGTGGATCTGCCCAATCAGCAGTAACATCAAGTATAGTCCATCCTAAAGCTTGACCTATTTGATCTAAATGGACATAAAATGTCTCCTTACCAGAAAGGCTGATCACAAACTCAACTTGTTTGATAGTGTTGGGATTGACTTGCTTAGGATCAATAGATACATCCACTTCTGCGTAACTAGAAGTGATATGTGTAATTGCAGGTGTAACTTCTAAAGTTGTATTCTGCTGCGCCCATCCCTTATGAGCATAAAATAGTACCAGTAATAGAATCAGTAGTTTTGCTAAACGCATCATGCTTTTTTAAGCTTTTGAGTTAAAAAATAGATTTGCTAGAGTTATACAGCGTGAGTCCTATGGAGTAAAATATAGCTGGTTTTATAATTGTTGCACAGTTATTTACTTTAATAGTAGTCCAAATAGCTGTTTAACTAAAGTCGTTGAATAGTCTTTGATTAGTCGCAGGAAATGAATGATTGCACAGGCATTTAGGGTTTTTACTGTTGCACAACATTCCCTTTTTTTGATAATTCAAAAGTAGCTCATTATCAAATATTCAGAAAACACAAAAATAGTACAATGTCTTGTAAAAGTTGTGGTTATTAATAAACAAATTTAGGCGTTTCTTTTTGATTTTCAATGATTTATTAAGTGTTTTTAAGCTTGAATTATCTTGCTTTTATTGAAAATAGTACTAAATGAAATGAGTATTAAGGTTAAAAAGCGAAAGTCCAGTTATGATGACATAACTGGACTTTCATTTTAATCTATCGCTAAACCTTGATAAATTGTAGTCAACTAATTATTGAAGACTTATAATTCATAGGCTAGTAAAGGAATCTCTGTTTGGAAGACGGCTTTTTGTGTATAACTGATAGAGAATAACTTATCTAGGAAATTACGATGATGTGTAAGCATGGCAACCATATCAATAGCATGGTCTTTGGCATAACGATTAATTCCAGTCAAAACATCATTACTTTCTACTACCTCAAAGTAAATATTGGGTATTGTGGACATTTTCTTTTCCCATTGGGCGATGACCTGATACGCCAATTGAGTATGACGAGTATTGACATGGACAATATGCATTTTTGCGCCTAACATTTGGGAAAACTCATAAGCTTTTGGAATAATCACTTCATTTAGTTCCTCTATATCTGTTGCATAGACAATATTTTGTATGGGTTTATAAGAGGCATTTTGTGGAATAGCTAATACAGGAAGTTTGAGTGCTTCGATAACCTTAGCTGTATTACTCCCAATAAACAACTGCTTCAAAGTATTGGCTCCTCTTGTACCCATAATAATCATCTCTGGTTTTTCAAGAGCTACCATTTCTTTAAGGATGTCTATCAAATCTCCTTCTTTTAAGACATGATCTACCTTGATCTGACTCAATATTTCCTGCTCTGTTTGAGAACGCATTTGTTCGGCAGCTTTTCGATAGGTATCAAATTGATCTTGCAATTCATATTCTTGTATTTGTTTGACCGTTGCTGAAGGAGACTTTCTCCCTAAATCAGGATTTTCATAAGTGTGTAAAGTGGTAATCTCTGCCCCTATTTTATCTGCAATATGTAAAGCATAATTAAAGGCATTCATCGCATTGGTGGAGAAGTCTGTTGGAAATAAAATCTTTTTCATATTGATATATTTAGCTTGTTTGACAATTTATTCAATTACAATTATTGTTTGTTTGCTATTGGCAAGATAACGAGAATCTAGGAGAGATTCAATAAAGTTGCTCATCAAAAAAGATGATAAATGTCATTATAGACGCTAACAATAATTGTCATGCTAAATAGTGATTTAACTCATTTTTTAGATCAGAGAAATGCTAGAAATTTGGAGTATCGAAAGAGAAAATAATTACACATCAATTAAAATCAAGCACTATGAAAAAGATATTTGTACCAACTGATTTCTCTGATTGTGCAGATAAAGCTGTAAAGATTGCAGGTCAGATTGCTAAATATACGGATGCATCAATACATTTATTTCACGTAATTCAATTGCCTTTTGACTGGGTGAGTTTATATGTAGAAACAGACGAAAGATATGCAGAAGTGAGCTTAATTATTAATCAGGCAAGGGAAAAGATGGAAAAATGGGTGAATAGTGAATTGTTTCAGTCTCTTGAAAACGTCAATTGGTCGATTGATTTTAATAAAACAGTCTATGATATAGTTAAGGAAGCAGATTTGACCAATAGTGATCTTATTGTAATGGGAACGCATGGCGCAAGTGGCTGGAAAGATTGGATCATTGGTTCTAATACCCAAAAGGTAATTCGAATGGCAAATTGCCCAGTATTAGCTGTTCCTGAAAAAGCAGGTGATTTTGATCCTAAAAAAGTGCTGGTTGCCTCTGATTTTTCTAATCCTGATGGGATGCAGGAGACTATAAACATCACTACAGATTTTACGGAAGTCTACAGCGCAGATATTGTTCTATTGAAAGTTTTGACCAGTTATGATGATGAAAATTTTGAGATAGGCCCTTGGCAAGAATTAGTAGATTATGAGATCGCAACAGTAGATGTTTTTAAAATTACAGATAATCAAACGGTAGAAGGGACTATTTTAGGCTATGCTCAAGCAATAAAAGCAGATATGATTGTGATGGAAACGCATGGACGAAGAGGGATTGCTCGCTTTTTTATGGGTAATTTATCAGAAGAGATTGCCAATCATGCTTCTATACCCGTTTTGGTGACAAGATACCACCATCAATCAAGTGAAAAAGTGGGTAAAGTGAAAAAAGTGATTAATGTCATCTAAAAATGAAACTTTATCACCAAACAAGCTAACTAAAGTCATTTTTAATCTCTTCCTAAGCCTTTATCTTTGAAGTATAAGCAATAAGCAAATAGGCAAATTAAGATCGTAGTTATAGCTAGTGTTTGATGATACTTGTTGATCTCATTAACAGATATAATTTAGGGCATGGTCGTAGGTGAATTTATTTGAGGGGAAAAAATTTATACCATGCCCTTTTATATCATCAGAGGTTCAAAAATACGCTAAACTTAAAAAGTTTTATGCCAGACACCCTTTTATTAAACCTAAGCAGATTTGTCAGTAAACAACTTTACAAGTATTTAAAATATAAAAATTATGAATACCTATAAACATATCCATAAAGTACACCAAGCGCATTTAAGTTGGAGAAAAGAACTCACTTTTTTTAAGAAGGAAATTCTTTTCTTTCAAAAAAAGCTAGAAATCATTAAAAAACTCCCTGACTTTCCATTAAAAGACCATTTAATCAACTATTACTCCAAACGCTTTACCCTGCAAATCATAAGAATTGATGACTTAATGAAGCTCATTAATATTGGAGAAAAAAATATCAAGGAGTATTGCGAAAATAACCCTGTAGATGTAGAAGAAGTCTTTTTTAAAGATAGTCAAAGTTTGAGAAAAGCGATGAAACGACATCAAGAGGTACATAAATCTATTCAAACCTCTTTTCTAAAGTTTATTAAAAATATTCCTACTGGTAATGTGGTGTTTAGTACAAATGTGATGAGTTGAGTGGGAGTAAAAAACGAATAACACCCTATTATTTTATTTATTTCTTAAAAAATACCATTATGAAATACAATCTAAGTTTTCTTGATATAGCCATTCGATATTTTTTACTGATGATTTTGGGCATTATTGGAGGACTTTTGGCAGCTCCATTACTCATGGTACTTCTTGTACTGCCTGTCTTTTTGACCGCTATATTGGGCTGGTGTCCAGTCTATCAACTACTAGGCATAGACCACAGTTTCAAGGGGATGAATGCCGAAGAAACAGAACTAAAAATCGTAGAAAAACATGCTACACCACCAGATCAAGCGCATGAGGAACAGGTTAGAATGACAACAAATAGTGCGCTACCTAAGTATGTAATAAAATAACTACTGGTAGCAATTGGCTATCTTGGGTTGGTGTCTCAGGTGTTAACAAATAAATTATCAAACAAGACTAAAAATAAACCACCATGAAAAAAATATTATTCCCAACAGATTTTTCCGCCATAACCCTCAGAGCTTTTCGATATGTATTACATTTAGCAGATCAGATTAATGCTACCATAGTCACTTATCATACTTATGAAGTGCCTATTCCAATAGGTACAACGGGTGGAGCTGCAATGGAAATTTATAAAGAGGTTGTGGAAAGGAGACCTATTGAAGAACTGGACGATTACCAAAAATTTGTTACCAAATTACGAGCTATAGCAGCAGAAGAGGGTAAAGAAAATATTGAATTGAGCCATCTAATGCAAGAAAGAGATGTTGTAGGAGGAATTGTTGAGGCTTGTGAATCGGAAGCCTGTGATTTACTAGTGATGAGTACTAGAGGTGCCAATGCTTTCAAACATGTTTTTGTGGGTACCAACACTAGTACCATACTGAAAAAGGTAAAATGTCCTACCTTAGTGATTCCAGATGATGCCATTTTTAAGTCTGTAAAGAGTATTGTATATGCAACTGATTTGAATCTGACAGAAGAAAATACAGTAGTGGATGTGATTCAGTTGGCTAACTTATTTAAAAGTAAATTACATTTCATCCATATTAACGAACCCAATTCAGAGTGGGATAAAGCTAAATTGGATCGTTTTAAGGAGTTTTATTGGCTGGAAGAGCATTCGGAAAATATAGAAGTGGTCGTGCTTGAAAGTTTAGATGCTGTTTTGGGGATCAATCGTTATGTAAGAGATCGCAATATTGATTGGGTGGTCATGTATGCTCATGAACATGGCTGGTTAGAAAGGTTATTTACAGAAAGCTATACCCAGCAAATGGCCAAAAGCACACAAGTCCCATTATTAATTTATCATGAAGGTACTGGAGAAGTTATTCAAGAAGAGACAGAGTAAAAGGCGTATAAACAAAACCCTTTGTGAACCTTATACGACACTCCTTATTGAACCTAATTATTAATAAGGCATTCGCTTTAGTTTGTCCTCTTTTCTAATAAAGATTTTTCCACTGACTACTTCAATAAGTCCTTCATTCTTGAATTCCGAAAGCGTGCGAATAACGGTTTCCTTGGCTGTACCAACCATAGCAGCAAGATCTTCCCTTTGCACCTTGAAACCCTCCTCTCCATATTGCTTTTGCAATTTGAGGAGGGTTTCTGCTAATCGTTTCCTAACCGAATTATAAGCCAATTGAAGCAACTCATTTTCTCTCTGGATGACATTTCCTGCCAGCATTTTGATAAACTGTCCTGCTACTTCTCGGTTTTCATAGATTAGTTTGGTAAAATCAGATTTAGGAATTAGACTAATTTCTGATGCTTCGATTGCTACAGCAGAGGCTTGATATACCTCATCTTTGAGTAAAGCGGTATAACCTAGAAATTGATTTGGTCCTACGATTTCAAGCACCAACTCCTTGCCATAATCATTCATTTTCACCAATTTGACCCTTCCTTTTTTGACAAAATACAAACGCTTGGGCCATTCTTCTTCCTCAAAAATAAACTGCTTTTTCGCATATTTACGCACCTCACAATCAGCAGGCAAGTTCTCTAGTGCATTCAATTGACCAGAAGTTTGTAAGAATGCTTCCATACCAGTATCCGCAGCATCCCTTATTAAACTTGATTTTTTGAGTCGCATTTCAACTGTATCTAATAATTCAATGTCATCAAAAGGTTTGGTCAGGTAATCATCTGCACCTAGACGGAGACCTTTACGGAAGTCCGTTTTTTCTGCTTTGGCGGTTAGAAAAATAAAGGGAATGGATAGGGTAGCCGCATTTCTACTCAATATCCGTAAGACACCATAACCATCCAGCTCTGGCATCATAATATCACAAATAATTAAGTCAGGAATATTTGTTTGCGCCTTTTTTACACCCTCACGTCCATTAACAGCAGTTTCTACCTCATAATCAGAGAGCATTAACAATTCGGCAATATTTTCCCTGACATCATCTGTGTCTTCAATAACCAATATTTTTTGCTTAGTCATTTTTCTCGTTTGATAATTGAGGAACAATTGGGATACAAATCGCTACCTTAGTACCCACACCTTCTTCACTATCCAATTCAATTGTCCCATTTAGTAAATCTGTATAACGTTTAACAATATTCAGCCCCAAGCCTGTTCCTTGAATATTACTTACATTTTTAGCCCTAAAAAAGCGAGTAAATAGATACTGCACCTCTTCTTTTGGAATTCCAATGCCTTGATCTTGAATGATAATTTTTAGGGTATTTTCCAAAAAACTTGTTTTAAAATGGATAATTCCATCTTGCTTAGAGTATTTAATCGCATTGGAAAGCAAGTTTAGACAGATGTTTCTCAATATATTTTCATCTAAAAAAATCTGACTATTGGTACCATGATGTTGATAGATAATTTCTTGTTCTTTTTTAGCTAAACCCTCTAATGCTTCTAGTAAATTACCCGCAAAATCTTTGATACAAAACCATTGAGGTCGATTCAGTACTTTCCCCTCCTCCAATTTGCTTAAAGATAGAAAATCATTAAGGATATGTGTGAGGGTTTTTACTGCCTTTTTGATGCGTTGAATGTGTTTTGTCCTTTGTGCTTGTTGATCACTTTTGGTATAACGAGCAATAAGTGCAGCCGAAGAAAGAATAGTGCTAAGTGGGGTACGAAATTCATGGGAAGCCATTGATACAAAGCGTGATTTTAGCTCGTTCAACTGCTTTTCCTTTTCATAGGCTTTACGGATTTCTTGCTCACTCTCAATCAAGGCCGTTTCTGCGGCGATTCTTTCCTGAATTTCGGTTTCTAGGCGTTTATTAGCGATAAGTAATTTATCAACAACTTGTGCCAACTCCTCTGTTCTTTCTGCTACTCTTTTTTCTAGGTGTTTATTTAAGCGAATAATCTGTTCTTGTGCTTTTTTCAGATCCGAAATATCATGGATAATGGCCGTAAATATTTTTTTATCTGCTAGTAGGACTTCTGAAACGCTCAAAAAGAAGGGAAATAAAGTACCATCTTTTCGACGGCCTTGAACTTCTCGACCTATACCAATAATTTTGCGAACACCTGTATTGTGATAGTTGGACAAATAGCCATCATGTTGCTGGCGATGCGGTTTACCCATCAAGCACTTTACATTATGTCCTATGACTTCTTCTGGTTTATAACCAAAAAGTTGAGCAGCAGCAGGATTCATGGATTCTATAATCCCAGATGCATCAATGGTAATAATGCCATCAATAACCGTATTAAATATAACCCTTAGCCTTGATGCAGTTTCTGAATATTCCAAATGTTCCATATTTAAAGGCTTTTACAGTTCTGTAGATGATTGATCATGTAAAATATAAGATAATTATATAGTATAGGTAATCGAGTGGAGCAAAATCATTCCAAAAGATGATAAAAGTCATTTTTTTTACCTTGTATACCTACTAATTTTGATTTTAGATAAAAATAAGGCGAATACTACAAAACATCACAATACAAAAGTAATGAAATCGGAAGAGAATCGTATCATATTACTAGGCGTTGGCTGTCGTAAAACAAAATTATTAGAACAGAACTTAAAAGAGGCAATACATAATTTAGCACTAGACCTACCTATTCAAATCATTGATGATGTAGAGCTTATTCTTGATTTTGCTATTCAAAAAACGCCAGCTTTACTATATAATGATCAACTATTATTTGAAGGATTGGTGCCATCCATTCTAGAAATTGAGTCGAAAATAAAGTGTTGCAACAATTTCCAGTAAAAATGAATAGAATTTAGTAACTTTATGCTTTCAGAATAGGATATTACCTTTCCTAATAAATTCAATTCTATAAGCTTATGAAAACGATGCAAAATTGGTTAGATGCCTATGGAGTTAGCCATCAAAATGCAACCAATAAATTAATTCATTGGATTTGTGTACCTGCAATTATGTTCTCTATCTTAGGCATCTTGTATTGCCTTCCTGTTGCAGGAGAACGCACCTTTTTTGTCAACTGGGCAATGTTGGCCGTTGTGGTTACTTTAATCTTCTATATTCGTTTGTCTTTCAACATCTTTCTTGGATTTATATTCATTGGTGGTTTAATGGTCTATTTCAATCACCGCATAGCCCTAGAATTAGGCGTATCAGGACTATTTTGGTTCGATTTATTTGTCTTTATCATCGCTTGGATTGGACAATTTATCGGGCATAAAATCGAAGGAGCAAAACCATCTTTCTTAGAAGATTTGCAATTTCTTTTAATCGGTCCTGCTTGGTTATTGCATTTTATTTACAAAAAGGTGGGGATTGAGTATTAATAATAATCATTATAGTGAGTTACTAAGATGAAATGTAAGCACACAGACAATAAAAACGTTTAAACCCTACAATAAACCACTAAGACCTGCGATAGTTTAATGATTTGGCATTATTGCGGTAAAATCAAATAGCTTTGATCATAGAGATAAAATGCCATTATTCAATCATTAAATCAAAAAGAAAACATATGACCAACAAATTCAGTACCCTGCTACTATTGTTTCTTTGTATCACCCTACAAACAGTTCAAGCACAGAAGCCTAGAACGGTGATAGAAAAGATGTTACAATCTGTAGGAAATATCGAATCTCTTTCCTACGAATTTGTACAAAAGGAGCGGATGTTAGACCGTATGAATTATGCTAAGGTAAGAACCAAAATGACCCTTTATCCTAAGAAAATCTACGTACTCACTTTAGAACCTGATGAGGATATCGAACTACTTTGGATCGAGGGAAAGTATGATGGTAAAGCTTTAATCAAACCCAATGGCTTTCCTTATATCAATGTTAAATTACATCCCACAAGTGATCATTTGCTAGGCTTACAGCATCATCCTGTTACTGATTCAGGTTTTGGGAAATTTGCAGAAGTGCTGCAAAAAACAATAGATGAAGAAGGTAGTAATTTTGACAATATCTGTACCTTAGCTGGTAGCACTACCTTTGACAATCAGGACTGCTACATTGTTGAAATGAATGATCCTGATTTTAAATTTGTAGATTATACAGTCAAAAAAGGAGAGGATTTATTTGATATTGCCAAGCGATACAATATTACGGAATATATGATCATGGCTAAAAATCAAGATAAAGGGATTGATAATTATTTTGATGTAAAAGAAGGACAAAAATTGCAAATCCCGACTTCATTTTGCAAGAAAACAACCATTTACATCACCAAAGATGATTACTTGCCTTTATTCTGGAAAATGGAAGATAATGAGGGATTATTTGAGCAATACGAATTTTCTAATGTAAAAATCAATCCTCAATTCGATCCTGCTGAATTTACAGAAGACTATGAAGCCTACGGCTTTTAATTCTAATCATAATAAGAATAAATGGAACTATATCCATTTTCCTAGAATATATGTACAGACCAGACCTATCGAGATAGGTCTTCTCCCAAATCTGAGCGTAGAAGCTGATTCAATAATCCGCCTCTACGCTCAAATATTTTTAGCCACCTAATTCAAGAAGACCACCCAAAAATTTGTAACTTTATACTGAAAATCAAACCTTTAAAAAAAGGCTTGACCATTCCCAATAAAGTATTACCGAAAGAAAAGTACCAAACTTATGAAACTGCGCTATCTACCAGTATTGATCTACTTAGGCTTATGTTTAAGCTTATTCAATAATGATGCATTAGCACAATATCCCCTGTTGCCAGCAGAAAACTACCGTTGTAGCCATGCTCATGCGGCTAATCCTTCCTTAGAACAACAGTACATAGGTGGGATTAGTGATGGACGTTCTGACAGTTTGGATATATTGAATTATACGATCAACTTAGATATTACCGATTTTGCAAGCAAAACCATCAAAGGCAATTGCGTCATTCAATTGACTCCCAAAGTGGAGGAATTGCAAAAATTGCGCTTTGATTTAGAAGGCTTGGTCGCAGACTCTGTTTATCTAGGAGGAGAAAAATTGGGAATGGAACACAATACCCCACACATCCACATTGCATTACCCACGCCCATTGACCAAAAAGATACCGTCTCCCTCACCATTTACTACGGTGGCACTCCAATAAAAGCCGCTTTCGGCGGATTCTATTTTACTAGTAGCCACGCCTATAATCTAGGAGTAGGCATCGGCATCGACCCACCTAATTTCGGCCGAGCTTGGTTTCCTTGCATTGACAACTTCGTTGAACGATCCACTTATCAATTCAATATTACCACCAGATCCAATCACACCGCTATATGTGGAGGAATGCTGGATGAGGTGATAGAGGTGACAGATAGTACGAAGCGTTGGGAATGGACTCTAAACCAAACCATTCCGACCTATTTGGCTTCTGTTGCCGTAGCAGATTATCGTTTAGTAGAATGGACGCATAAGGGTTTGGAACGGGATATTCCAGTAATGTATGGGGTGAAAGCGAGTGATAGCAGCCGTTTGATGCAATCTTTCCAAAATTTTCCAACTTGTGTAGAAGGTTTTGAGGAGGCTTTCGGCCCTTATCAATTTGATCGGATTGGTTATGTTATGGTACCATTTAATGGAGGAGCAATGGAACATGCCACAAATATTGCCTATCCTAACTTTGCAATTAATGGCTCGTTACAATGGGAAGGACTTATGGCACATGAATTTGCTCATCATTGGTGGGGAGATTTAATTACCTGTGAATCTGCTTCCGAAATGTGGCTCAATGAAGGTTGGGCTTCCTTTTGTGCCAATTATTTCTTTGAATTGGCTTATGATAAAGCAAAATATAAAGAGAAGGTACGGGAGAATCATGCAAGTGTATTGCAATATACGCATGTGCGAGATGGGGATTTTCTAGCAGTAGCAGGGATTCCTTTTGATGTGACTTATGGTTCTACAGTTTATGATAAAGGAGCGGATGTGATTCATAGCCTGCGTTCCTATATGGGAGATGATAATTTCTTTAGATGTACTAGTGCTTTTTTGGAAGATCATGCCTTTCAAGCGGTTAACACCCTACAATTTAGAGATTATTTATCTGAATGCTCCAATACAGATCTCAATGATTACTTCAAAGATTGGATTTTACAAAAAGGCTTCCCCCATTTTTCAGTTGATTCGATGGAGGTGAATTATAGTACAGATACAACACATAATGTACGTGTGTTTATTCGACAAAAGAAATATGGGAATACGGAGTTTTATAATAATGTTCCTATCGAATTGACCTTCCTAGACTTTTTTATGAATCGACATACAGCATTGGTATATATAGATGGTGCTTGTAGTGTAGTAGATATAGACATTCCTTTTTTTCCTGCTACTGTATTTTTAGATTTAGAGGAAAAACTAGCAGATGCAACAGTAGATAATTACCAAATGATTCGAACAGAAGGAGCCTATGATTTTCCTAATACTTATTTTTCGGTCAATGCGGAGAAGGTAGTAGATTCAACTTTACTTCGCATCACCCATCATATGGTGCCACCAGATCGACACAAAGGAGATGCGGGTAATTGGATTTTATCCGATAAACATTATTGGACTGTGGAAGGATTTATCAAAGGAGATTTTCAAGCAAGTGGTCGATTGACTTATAATGGTACCAATTCCACAAATGGAGGCTATTTGGATAATAATTTAATTGAACGAGAGGAAAAGGTATTAAAAGTATTACATCGCTCTAGTCCTAGAGAAGATTGGCAAAAGGTGATTTTTGAAATGGATGTAGAAGGCAGTAGCACCAATAAAATAGGCTCGATAACTATTCCCAATCTCCGTTTTGGAGAATACACGCTAGCCATTGAAGATCGCAACCGAACTGATGCAATTACGACCTTCATTCCAGAATGTGCGACTATTAATACTGCAACAGAAGATATAGAATTGGTACAACAATCATTCATTAAAGAAGTACGCCCGAATCCAGCTAATCAATCGGCTACCGTCTTATTCAAAGGGATTGACCGTAATTGTCAATTATTAGTCTATGATCAAGTAGGGGTATTAATGACCAAAGAAACCCTTAATAGTGGACAAAAAAGATTGATTTTAGAAACCACTAAATGGACAGCAGGAGTCTATTTCCTACAATTAATTTGTAAGGAAGGACCTATGGATCGGAAGAAGATTGTAATTGGAAGATAATGATCTTTTTACTGTTTCTTAGGAATGAGTAAAAAATAAATTTACAGTTTTGATTAGGGAAATTTGGAGCTAGACAAGGCAAAAAACGAAGGTGATGCGAGCATCAGCGAGGCTTTTTAACGAAGTATAGTCCCAAATTTATCAATCAAAATGACAAGTTATTTTTTTACTGTTCCTTACTTCTGAAAACTCAAACCAATTTTTACAAATGCCCAAAAACCACAAACTATTTTTAGAGCTATGAGTATATAGGCTCCCCAGTAATATTCAACTTTTACTACAGCAAAGAGCAATAAAAATAGGCTCAATAAACATAAAATTATAAAGACCACAAACTGGATAATAAAGCCAATTTTCTGCTTTCCACTATAAGGTGGAGTGAAGAAAATAGATTCTAGCATTAATAAAAATGGAGCAAAGACGATAGGTAAAAAAATAGGCCAAGTAAAATAAAAATAAGTAGAAAGTATATTGTGCGGTGGGGCAGTTCCTCTTGTGGCCATAGGAATGAATAAGAGGAACAGACCTAAAATAAAAAATATACCTAATAGTAATTGCTCATTTTTAGATAGGTTCATGTATAGATGCTTGCATGGTTATTTAATAGATCACTGTGTTCTTTTGAAATCAAAAATCCCATCATTCATATACACCAATTCGGGACTCGTACCAGCCGTAAAATCGTACAACTGAGCATTAAATATACCTTTTACTCTTTCTCCTACTTCACCATATTCAGTAATCAGAATATTAATATTTTTTAGCTTCAATTGATTACCTACAAATTCAAAATTAAATTCCTTGCGTTCATCTCCAAAAAAGTCTACATCACTTGCTTCATAAAATACCGTATCTGCTTTGGCACCTGGTACTCTAAATTCTAATACTACAGTACCACCATCGAACTCTGAAATAGTAAAGGCTTCAATATAACCACCTAAAGAATCTACAAAGCCAACCCTTGTTTTTTGGTCAAAGAAATTATCCATGTCCACATATTTATTACTATAAGAACCTCCATTCAAATTGAAGGACATGGTATTGAAAGAAGCTTCTGTAATATCATCGTCAATTAAATCATCTGGATCATCTGGCTCACAAGAACTTAGGGACAATAAAGTACCCAAAAGTAAGATCATCATTAGGTATAAGGAGAAATATTGTTTCATTAGATTGTCGTTTGGTTATTATATCTCTTTTATTTGACGAACGAAGTTATCAATTTAGTTGCTTTTTATCACTATAATAAAGTGATAAAATTTAGACTGCAAGACGACAATTTTTATTTTATTACCTAAACTTTCAATTTAACAACCATGATAAAACACTATCTATTACTAAGCCTATGCTGTCTTACCTTATTTTATACACAAAGCTGTCAAAATATGACTAATTCTACAAAATCCAGCTCCACAACAAGCCATACCTCAATAGAAAAAGTCAATTACAAGTCAAGTGAAACAAACCATACAACAATGGATACCATTATCAAAGAAAAAAAAGATGACACTAAAAACACAGCTTTTCAAGCGTTTATTAGTGAATATGAAGATTTTAATTTACCTTTCAGTTGTGAACAAATCAGTCCAACTTATCCGATTCCAGAAGACCAAGTAATTGCATACATTAATGATGATGCTAAAGACTGGACAGAGGAAGACTGGCTAGAAAATGAATACACCATCGTTGGAAAACGACAATTGGAGCGTGGTGCTTATCTCTTGTTAATATTACAACAAGATACTGGATTAACGGCGGTTAATCTATATAGTTATACCGCAGAAGGAAAAGTAACCCACACCACAAACATTTGCAGAGAAGCAATAGATGAATCCACTCAAAAAGGAATCATCAATG
Organism: Bacteroidota bacterium; assembly: GCA_020628015.1. Classification (GTDB taxonomy): domain Bacteria; phylum Bacteroidota; class Bacteroidia; order Chitinophagales; family UBA2359; genus JAHDFT01. The sequence continues at coordinate 4,155 of JAHDFT010000025.1, read as the reverse complement.
AGGATTTATCTATTATCATTAATAGAACAGGAGATGCAGAGCTACAATTACAGATTAAAGAGGATGGGAAAATAGAGATAAAACAATAAATGGTGTTACATATTTCTTAGTTTTCTTTTCTTGATTCGACCTTATGGATTTTAGGAAAAATGTTTCACAAATCCGTTAAGTACAAAATATTGTTTGAGCGCAGCGAGTTTATTTTGTGTAGGATTTTTGGGACATTTTTCCGTTAAGAAATCCATACAGTCTTGATTTTTGCTTCTTTTCATCAAGGAAAAGAAGATTCAGTAGTGATCAAGGAACAGAATAAATGATATACCATCAAATTTATGTTTTACGTAACATCAAGTAGTAAGTCAGACTAATACATTCAGTAATTTTATATTTATAGATGCAAGCCTTACGAACCAAAATCAATCCTAATAGCCAGCAGTATAAGGATAACCAAGCTGGTATGTTACAACTCCTAGAAAAACTAGAAAAACATTTTGAAGATAGTCGATTTCAAGGAAAAGAAAAGTACTTGGAACGAGCAAGGAAACGAGGTAAATTACTAGCCAGAGAACGCATAGAACTTCTCCTTGATAGAGATAGCCCCTTTTTAGAACTGCTCCCAATGGCAGGACTCGAAAAAAGAGGAGGATTTGGTGCTGGTGGAACCAATGTGTCAGGCATTGGGATCGTTTCGGGTAAATTATGCATGATTAACTCCAATGTAGGCACTCGAAAAGGAGGATCAGTAGACCAAGCAACCGCCTTCAAAGCCCTCCGAATCGGGCAAATTACCATCGAAAATAAACTCCCCACCATCAATCTAGTAGAAAGCGGTGGAGCCAACCTACCTGATCAAGCCAAAATATTCAATTACGGTGGCGAATCCTTCCGACAAATTACCCAACGATCTAAACAGGGTTTAGCAACGATCTCTGTCGTTTTTGGTAATGCGACCGCAGGAGGAGCCTATGTACCAGGCATGTCTGACTTTTCTATCTTTCAAAAAAAGGCGGCCAAAGTCTTTCTAGCAGGGCCACCATTGGTCAAAATGGCAACCAATGAAATCGCTAATGACGAAGAACTAGGTGGAGCAGAAATGCACAGCCGTATTTCAGGAGTTTCCGATTACCTAGCCGAAGATGAACTAGATGGTATCCGTCTAGCAAGGGAAATTATGGAAATCGTAAATGTCACCAAGCCTCACCTTATCCCAGAAGGAACCATAGCACCACCTTTATATGATGCAGAAGAAATACTAGGAGTCGTTCCACCAAATGTCAAAACACCTTTTGATGTTCGAGAACTCATTATGCGGGTGACAGATGGCTCCCAATTCACCGAATTCAAAGCAGAATACGGCAACACCTTAGTAACAGGCTGGGCAAAAATTCACGGTTATCCTGTGGGAATTATTGCCAATAATGGGGTCATTTTCTCCGAGTCGGCAAATAAAGGAGCGCAATTCATTCAACTATCCAATAAGAATCATATTCCTTTGATTTTTATGCAAAATACAACTGGTTATATGGTGGGGAAAGCCTATGAAGAGGGCGGAATTATTAAAAATGGGGCGAAATTGATTAATGCAGTCTCCAATAGCGAAGTTCCACACATCACCCTCATGATTGGATCCTCCTACGGTGCAGGAAATTACGGCATGTGTGGTCGATCCTATCACCCCAGATTTCTATTTGCTTATCCTAATTCCAAAATCGGGGTAATGGGTTCAGAACAGTTAGCAGGAGTCATGGAAATTATCCAAAAAGGAGCGGCTAAAGCCAAAGGCATTCCTTATGATGAAGAAAAAGCCAAAATGCTCAAAGCTATGTTAATTGCTGATGTAGAAAAAAAATCATCTCCTTGGTATTCCACCTCTGAATTATGGGATGATGGCTTGCTTGATCCTAGAGAAACAAGGAATTATTTAGGCTTTTCACTAGCTATTTTATACAATCAACCGATCAAAGGTGCAGATGCCTTTGGCGTATTTAGAATGTAGCCTATCCTAGTATATTTATTATCCTTTCACTATTTATTTATCAATTCCTTCATCAACCGTATAATTTGGAAGCCAAAATGTCCATTGAACCAAGCATTATCAATAGTATACTCATTAGCAATAGAGGAGAAATCGCCTCTCGTATCATTCGCACCTGCCGCAAAATGGGTATTAAAAGCATCGCTGTATTTTCTGATGCAGATCGAAACGCCCCATTTGTAGAAGAAGCAGATACAGCCGTTTATATTGGAGCCAGCCCACCAAAGGAATCCTATTTAGATGCGGCTAAAATCATTGCTACTGCTCAAAAAATGGGTGCAGATGCCATTCACCCAGGCTATGGGTTTCTCTCCGAAAATGCCGAATTCGCTCGACAATGTGCAGCAGCAGGCATCATCTTTATCGGACCCAATCCAGAAGCCATTGACAATATGGGTTCCAAGTCCAAAGCCAAAGCTTTAATGCAAGCCCATGAAGTACCTGTTGTACCTGGTTATCAAGGAGCTGATCAATCTTTGGAACAGCTCCAACAAGCAGCGATGGACATTGGTTTTCCTGTATTACTCAAAGCAACTGCTGGCGGTGGAGGGAAAGGAATGCGGATTGTGCACCAAGTAGAAGATATTGACACAGCCATCCAAGCTGCACAAAGGGAAGCAAAAAGTGCCTTTGGGGACGATGAATTGATTGTAGAAAAATACATTGCTTCAGGGCGACATATCGAGTTCCAGATTTTTGGCGATCAACATGGAAATGCCATTCACCTCCTAGAAAGAGAATGCACCATTCAAAGACGTTATCAAAAGGTGATTGAGGAAAGTCCATCTCCTGCTTTAAATGAGGTTTTACGAAAGGAAATGGGCGAAGCAGCAGTCAAGGCAGCCAAAGCCTTGGATTATGATAATGCAGGCACCGTAGAATTCATTTTTGATGACCAAAGCCAAGACTTTTATTTCCTAGAGGTCAACACCCGTTTACAAGTAGAACATCCTGTCACCGAAGCCATTACAGGCTTAGATCTAGTACAAATGCAAATCGAAGTAGCACAAGGGATGCCTTTAACGATAGAGCAGGAGGAAGTGAAGGGGAAAGGCTATGCCATAGAATGCCGTTTATATGCCGAAGACGCAGCCAATGATTTTCTTCCAGTAACAGGAACCATCCAACGCTTCCAAATACCACAAGTAGATGGATTACGAGTAGATACAGGCATTCGCAGTGGTTCTGAAATCTCGATTTTTTATGATCCAATGATTGCCAAGCTCATTATTTGGGCAGCTAGTCGGCAGGAAGCACATCGCAAAATGCAGTATACGCTGCGTCATTTATTATGTTTAGGAACAACAACCAATCAAGCATTTTTATTAAAAGTCCTAGAAAATAAGGATTTTCAACTGGGGCAATACGATACCCATTTTATCAAAAATAAAATTGACCTCGAAGCTCTACAAAACGATGCCTTAAAATCAGCAGAATTGGCGAGTATTGCTGCTAGTGTTTATGGATGGCAAAAAAGAGAAAACAACCGTCAATTACTTCGCTCCATTCCTTCTGGTTGGCGAAATAGTTTTTATGATTATCAGCAAATAACTTTTTTATACAAAGAGAAAGAAATCCTTGTCAAATATCGTTATCAACAAGCTACTTTTGAATTTCTTTTAGCTGATAAAGAGGAAAAGTATAAAGTGCAGCTCATCTCAGCCACAGATCAAGCTTTACAACTAGAAATAGACGGTATTCGCCATACTTTCCAATTTGCTTTGGATAATGGAAATTATTTCATTCAGCATGAGCAAATGGGAATGATTCAACTCAAAGAAAAGCCTCGTTTCCCAGATAAAGGAGGCGATAAATTGGAAGGAGGTTATGAAACACCGATGCCTTCTCAAATCGTCAAAGTATTGGTAGCAGAAGGGCAGGAGGTCAAGTCAGGGGATGGATTGGTGATTTTATCCTCTATGAAAATGGAAAATACAATTGTAGCGGCTGAAGATGGAGTAGTAGAGGCAATTTATGCGGAGGAGGGAAAGAATGTGGAGGCAGGTTTTTTGCTTTTACAGTTGGTTTAGAAAGAGCAAAATTCCTAGTTCTAAGATATTTGGGAGTGAGTTTATAATTGGGATGATATATCTTGTATTCCAGCCCTGAAAGGGCAAAAG